>CAZKMH010000268.1:0-5438 GCA_964553395.1 uncultured Rikenellaceae bacterium
CAGGGTTATAATACCGCTTATTTTGGTAAATGGCATTTGGGATGGACCTGGAATAACATTGAAAAAGGGAAAGATAGTGTTGACTTTTCAGGGAAAATTGCGAATGGACCGACAAGCCGTGGATTCGATTACTTTTACGGCATCAGCGGATCACTTGATATGTCACCCTATATTTATGTGGAAAATGATCAGCCCACTGCATTACCTGACAGGCTGACTGTGGGAAATACTTTACCGGCTGGAAAGCCGGGTTATGATGGCTCATTCTGGAGGGAAGGACCAACCGGGAGTGATTTTGATCATTGGGACTGCACACCGAATCTGACAAGACGGGCAGGCAAATATATTACTGATAAGGCACCCTCTGAAAAACCCTATTTCATTTATCTTGCTTTCCCCTCACCACATACACCAATTTTGCCTTCAACAGAGTTTCAGGGTAAATCGGGACTTAATCAGTATGCTGATTTTGTCATGATGGTTGATTCAGAGGTCGGAAAAGTTCTGGAAGCTGTTGAGAAGAGCGGTGAAAAAGAGAATACGATCTTGATTTTTGCATCGGATAACGGCTGTGCTCCCTGGGCAGATATTGAAACACTGAAGTTAAAAGGTCATAATCCAAGCTACATTTTCCGTGGGCACAAGGCTGATCTCTACGATGGAGGCCACCACATCCCATGCCTGATCCGATGGCCTGCTAAAGTCAGAAAACCGCACGAAGTCAGGCAAACCGTTTGCCTGAACGATTTTATGGCAACCTTTGCAGAGATTATTGATTATCAGCTTGCTGATAATGAAGCAGAGGACAGCTACAGCCTGCTTCCGGCTATACTTAAGCCAGGCTTCAATAAGGGAATCAGGGAGGCGACAGTACATCATTCAGTTAATGGGAACTTCTCCATCAGAAAGGGGGAATGGAAGCTCCTTCTATCACCGGGATCAGGCGGCTGGAGTTCACCCAAACCCGGAAAAGAAGAAGTAGGATTACCCCCGGTGCAATTATATAACATGACAGATGATCCTGGAGAAAAAATGAACCTCCAGGACAAATATCCTGACATTGTTAAAGAATTAACAATGCTTTTAAAAAAGTATATTGAAGAAGGACGAAGTACCCCGGGATTGCCCCAGAAAAATGAGGGAGTCTTCCCGGTTTCACTCGAAGTGCACTAAATTTCAACTTCAAGTATCCTCACCGGACCGAACAATCCGGAAGGCTGCAACAGGCTTTCTGGTGTATATGGATTAACGGGGCACCATGTAGGTCTGAGATCAGCAGGTAATCTGCTGTCGCCAATCAACCGGTTTAGCCAGGTGTTTACCACTTCTATTTTTAGTTCGTTTTCGCCCGTAGTAACCAGGTCTGTAATGTCAAGGCTGTATGGTAAAGTCCATGCACCACCGGCATATTTTCCATTAACTGAGACCTTTGCCATTGCAGTAAGTTTCCCCAGGTCAATTATCAGCTTGTTACCGGCAGTTTGTTTCTCAAAATTGAAAGTAGTTGTATAAAATGCTGTACCTGAATAGTACTTGATCCGTTCATCAGCTGAGGTAGTCCAATCTTTTAAAGTATCGAAAACAACCGGTTGATCAGGACCTCGCATTGATGGATCAAACTTTACAATCCACGGTCCCTTAAGACCGGTGATCTTTGCGGGTTGCGGAAAGTTGGCTTCCACTCCGTTTTCAGAAGCTTTTCCTGCCTTTTTGCGGAATACAATGAATACGCTTTCAAATGGTTCAAGTTTAAGAGGCACTGCTGTAGCATTTGTTTTTAATTCAAAGGCAGGAAGCGAACGGGTATATCCGGTTGTGGCTTCCCAGAGTTCGGGCTGCAAACCTTTGATCCTGAATTCGGGAGTTATTGTAAGGGGTTTACCTGTTTGATTTGAAATAAAATAGATCTCCCCATTACTCAATGTACGATGACCGTAATGGACCGAATTATCTTCGGGTAGTTTGCAGTCCGGGATGCAATTAATCAGGGCAAAGGCTTCCGGCATATCCATACCATTTACAATCAGTCCCTTCCCGAACTTTCCAAATTTCACATTTTCCCCATCAACCTCACCCCACAGTTCACCGGCTATTTCCTGAACCTGCCTGTCGGCTTCAGGCTGGTTTTGCAGGCTGGGCGAAATTTCGGGAGGCGGACCAAGGACAATAGCACCATCAATTACCAGCTGTTTGATTTTTAACAGAAGTTCAGGACGCATGGTTTTAAGTTCCGGCAAAACCAGAATGCGGTATTTTGTACCATGAGGCAAGGCAAGCAGACCATCTTCCACAGTCATATACTTCTCAATCACCTCAGCATTAATGTAATCAAACTGATAACCGACAGGAAGGGCAGGATCCGTAACACCTGTCATTTTCGGGGCATCTTCACCAATAAAATAAGCGACATCAGCTACGTTTAATCCCTGCTGAAGCATGAAGTTTGTCCTTTTCAAATATTGTATATAAATATCAATCTGAGAAAACCATGTATTCTTACGGTTGAATTCATTGCCAAACCACGCATTCATTCCGGGGTTTTTGTCTTCGTATGGCTGAGTAATGTAAACATGTAACAGTGTGTTATTGATACCTTCGGCAAAAAAGCGGTCTCCGCGCTGCTTGATAACTGCGGGATATCTGGAAAATGGCCTTCCTGAACATGTGTTTGATTCGGCAGATATTTTTGTTTTTCCATAAATATGGCCGCATGAGGTGGCTGCACGGTTTTCAATATTTCCGAGCTCACCTTCACTCCAGAACTCCCCTCCTATCTCATCTGACTGGCCGCCATACATCAGAAACTCTCCGGGAAATCCCCAGTGACCGTAGTTCTCCAGCCATGTATGCAATCCAAATTCATGACTTATATCCCTTAATCCTCCTACATAATCGTAAGCTACTTTGTCAGCCACCATCCGTCGCATGTCCCAAAGGAACCTGTCTGATTCCAGCTGGCTGTTGACCACTCTGCCCTGGTATACCGGAAGAAATGGAACCGGATCATACCCGTAATTTGTCTGAAATTCTTCAATAAATCCGTCGGTGAAATTCTGTCCTCCTGTTTCATAACTATCCTGAACCACAACTTTAAAGCTCCTCCGGTCAGCCTCCGGAATACGCTTTAAAATTTCTCCCATATGGCCATAGAAATGTTTTTCGGTGTGCTTCCTGCTCATCTTATCCACTTCATATCCGGTTGCTTCCGGTGATGCAGGACTGTTTACCGTACCAGTCGGAGTCATTCCGGTGCGTAAAATGATCCACTCTCCTTCAGGAACCTCCCAGTTTAATATTCCGTCCGCGGTCATAAATTGAGTGATGTCCCTGACTTTTGATGCATCGATTACAAGTTCCCTGTCGTCGATTTCAGGCTGAACCGGCCACTGATAATCATGCCAGTACGGCAATGGAGTAGGATGCATTTTAGCCAGAGTCTTTTCACTGAACCGTTCCACCATTGGTGCATTCGCCAGCTCCACTTCAGCCAGACCACCTCCAGCCATGGTATTTTTGATGATCAGCCGGAATACTGAAGCAGTGGTTGCCGGGAAACTAACAGTAACCGGAGCATATGGATTAAAACCAACATTTAAAGCAGGATTGGAGCGGTTGATCTCAAATTCAGAAAGTGTTCTGTATTCGCCCCTGGACTCTTTTACCTGAAATGTTGCTCCGGCAAGCATCCTTTGTCTGATTGGGTGGAGTGTAAGACTACGAGCAGTAAATGGAGCCTTTGACTCGAGGTTGACAGAGATCTCTTTTCCGGGGGGGAGGGGAATCCCCGTTTCCTTATCTCCGTCCAGTAACCTGCCCAGACCGGATATCCCGGGAATTGAAGTAACTATTGCGTTCTGACTATTCAGAACAAGCTGATTGTTTTTCGGAGAAGGATATGCAATAACCTTAACATCCTGAAAGAGATCGGCAGGTTTTTCCAGATTCAGGGACAGATTACGTGGTCCTGTCACTTTCGCTTCAGAAGCATTCAGATATCGCATGGCTTCATCAGGGCTTATCCAGGGACCACCCGACTGGCTCCACCCGGGGGAATTGAATATCCCGATCTCAATATTAAGTTCTGTAGCTGTTTTCAGTGCAGCATGGAGAATCTTCCACCACTCTTCACTCAGCATTTTAACCTTTCCGTAGGGGACATCTTTCAAACCGATGTTCCCTATAAATGCCCGGTTGATCCCGGCTTCCTTCATTGAATGAAGGTCCCTGATGACTCCCTCTTCTGAAATGTTGTCAGATATCCAATACCAGTAAACGCTGGTCTGTATGGAATCAGGTATAGATTTAAAGCCAGATTCAATTCCGGAAAAATCAGGGCCGGAAATAGTTCCACCCGAACATGAAACTGCCATAATAATTATGGCACCTGAAATCAGAAGGATCAGGGATTTTATATTAACAGTCAGTCTATTAAACATATACGATTTTTTGCTCGTTTGTTTCAATTATTTGATTTAAAGATATCGAAAGGTTCTCAAAAGGATAATAAACCGTACTGGTTAATCCGCATAAAACAAGAAAATTTTTGATTTTCATTATCTTTAAAGTCTCCAACGAAAAACTGAAAAATGATCAGGGTGATCCGGCGAATATTAAAGATTGTCTTTTTCGGGATGCTGGTACTAATTTTAATAGCAGTTTTTTCAGTTCTTGCATTTACAATACGATATCAGTTCACCGTTCGTGCAAAACCACAACAACTTGATTTTCTGATAATTAAGACTGACCTGGTAAAATGGGTTGATCCTTTTACCGGTACAGGTGGTTTCCCTCCCTACACCAGCGGTGACGATATACCCGGTGTAACTTTACCTTTCGGCATGGTGCGGTTAAGTCCCGATACAAAGTACTTTCTAAGCCCTAAAACCGACAAATCGCAGGTAAAAAGCAATGCGGGATATTATTATGGTGACAACAGAATTATCGGATTCAGCCATACACGGCTGATAGGAACCGGAGCATGGGAAGGAGGGCATTTCAGGGTAATACCTGCCACTGGTGAAAAGGGAGTGAAGAATTATCAGTCAGGGAGATTTCATAAATTCTCCCATAATAATGAGGTTGCATTGCCGGGTTATTATAGTGTAAAGTTTCCGAAACAGGGAATTTTTGCCGAACTGACGGCAAGCGAACGTACAGGTATGCACAGGTATACATTTTCGGGGAATACTGATCCCCACATTCTGATAGATGTATCCAGCACGATAGCCGGATTTAAAGCTGTTGATGGGGAGTTACGAATTAATGAGGATAATCAGGAGGTTGAGGGTACTATTAAAACCCACGGATCTTTTGCCGGCCGGTATGGGGGTATCAGGATCTATTTTGCGGCACGCTTCAATAAGCCTTTTTCAGATTACACAATATGGACCGGTGATGATCTGATTAAAGGTCGGCCTACCATAAAGGGGGATCAGATC
>CAZKMH010000269.1:0-5403 GCA_964553395.1 uncultured Rikenellaceae bacterium
TATCATAAAGATGTAGACGGCATGGGGTATGCGGCTTGCGGTTTGCGGCTTGCGGCTTGCGGCATTTTACCCTGGATCCCCGACAAAAAGGAGGGACAATCAATTTCCTCAGGATTTTTTATATTTTTGAGGCTTCTACAGGTATTATGAGAAGTTTCAGAATTTATGTTTCCGCTTCAGTATTGATATGCGTACTGATTATAACGTTTTCATGCACTCCCGGGATGTGCTTTGAGGAAACTAATGCATTTCTGGAAGCTTCTTTTTACCTTGAGAGTACAGGTAAAGCTAAAGCTCCTGACAGTCTTACTCTCATCGGACTGGGAAAGGATACAGCAAGATATAACAAAGTTGGAGGTATTCAGCCGGCACTAATACCTCTCAATACATCGGCTGAAAACTGTTCTTTTATGATTAAAATAAACGGTGTTTCCGATACAATATCATTTCTTTATAATTCGTGGTTGCATCTGATTTCAAAAGAATGCGGATATACTTATTACCATTCCCTTGATACTGTATACTCCACGAGGAACATAATTGACACAATCCTGATAAAGCAAAAGACCATAACAAATCTGAATGATCAGAATATACAGATATATTATTAGTTTTCTGTTAATACTCATTTTACTCCCTGATGCACTGATTGCCCAGGAACAGGCAACTGAAGAGATTCCTGATACAGTAACGGTTCCTCTCAAAATAAGGACCGGGGTCGAAATTTCCGGTCCTGTTATTTATTTAACAGGTAAAAAAATCCTTAACGCTGAAGGATATGTATCCGTTGATCTTAATGAAAAGCTGGGCGTTTACTTTGGTGCCGGGTATTCCGATTATAAATATTCACAATACAATTATGACTATCTGAATAAAGGAATATTCTTCAGAACCGGGATCGATATTAACTTTCTGAAACCACAAGTTGCAATGGGTAAATACTGGGCAGGAATGGGTATCCGTTATGGCATAAGCTTCTTTACATCCGAAACTTCCACCTTAACACATGAGAATTACTGGGGTAAAACCATCACCTCCCTCTCTCCTGAAACAGGCATGGGGCACTTCCTTGAGCTTTCTCCGGGATTCAGGGCAGAACTGTTCAATAATTTCAGCATCGGATGGTCCCTAAGCCTCAGGAGACTTTTATACCCGGGCACTAAAAAAGATATAAGACCATTGTACATTCCGGGATTCGGATCAGCCGGTGAATCATTCAGCGCAGGGATAGGATACTTTATTACCTGGAATATCCCGTTTAAAAAGCTCAGGGTAGTTATTAAACCGGAAGAGCCGGAAGAACCACTGGAAGAAGACGAACTGTCACCCGATTCCGGGGTTGAAACGGAGAGCCAGAGCCTGGGAGGACGCCGACCGGCGATACAACCGCGGATTAGATAACATAGCAGAGGCGCAAGGGTTCAAGGGCTCAATGGCGCAAAGGCTTAGATGGAATTAGTGTACAGGATATTCTCCTTTCCTGCTGAATAAAAGCAAACCCATGAACGTCAGGAATCCGTTAAGAAGGATAAGTTCGAATCCGAATTTATAACCATTGAAAAGCTGAACGGAGAACTCACTTAAAATAAAGCAGATAACCGGTGACAATATTGCAATAAAGGGCGTTAGCCTGTCTTTTACCTGTCGTTTTGTAAAGAGTCCGAATGAATAGAGCCCAAGCAAAGGTCCATATGTGTACCCCGCTATCGTAAATAGCTTATCAATTACAGCTTCGTCATTTAGTGTACTGAATATCAGGACACTAATAAAAAACATAAATGCAATTGAAAGATGTACTATATACCTTATTCCAGTAGCTTTCTTTTCCGTGAGACCTTTGCGATGATCCAGTCCCAGAAAATCGATGCTTACAGAGGTAGTCAGAGAGGTTAGAGCTCCGTCGGCACTAGGGAAAGCTGCCGATATCAGTCCTATCAAAAATACCAAACCTGCCGCCGGACCCATCCAGTTCAGCGCAATCTCCGGAAAGAGCTCATCGGATAATGCTACACTGACACCTTTCGCCTGTGAATAGAGTAAAAGGAATGCGCCCAGGACCAGGAACATGAAATTGACGAATACCAGAATGCCACTGAATGTGAACATGTTTTTCTGCGCTGATTTAATGTCCCTGCAGCTGAGATTCTTTTGCATCATCTCCTGATCAAGACCGGTCATTGTTATCGTAATGAACATCCCGGAGAAGAACTGTTTAAGGAAATGCCTCTCATGATGCCAGTCGGTAATGAACATCCTTGACATGTCGCTGTCTGAAATTTCGGAAACCAGCTGTATAATGGGTGCACCCAGATCCTTGCTTATATAAATTATTGAAAGCACAACTGCCAGCAGCATAAAAGTGGTCTGGAGTGTGTCTGTCCAGACAATTGTCCGTATTCCACCCTTAAAAGTATACAGTATTATAAGAACGATAAAAACAAAAGCATTAACCCAGAAGGGAATGTTCCAGGCATCAAAGACAAATAGTTGTAATACATTAATTACCAGGAACATTCTGAGAGATGCCCCAAGGGTCCTTGAAATGATGAAAAATCCGGCTCCTGTTTTATAGGACCAGAATCCGAAGCGCTGATCAAGATAGGAATAGATTGATGTTAGCTTAAGTCTGTAATAAAGCGGCAACAGAACCAGTGCAATTACAAAATAACCTACAAGGTAACCCAGAACAACAACCATGTAACTGAACTGTGTATCATTTACCCATCCCGGAACCGACATGAAGGTGACTCCTGAAAGCGATGCACCAATCATGCCATATGCCACAACAAACCATGGTGATTTTCTGTTACCTATAAAGAATGACTGGCTGTCGGCTTTCCTGGCTGTGATCCAGGTGACAGTAAACAATAGTGCTGTATAGGCAAGGAAAATTCCAAGAATCAGAAGTGGTGGCATTGGGAATAAAAATAATCTGCAAGGATAACAAAAAGAATGGAGGCTGAAAAATTATCCGGCAGGTTAATAAAAACAATATTTGAATTAATTTTGTCCGAAACATTGTATTATGAGCTTTACAGAATTCCCCTCAAGACTCCTTGAGAATGCCGTGAATGAATTCGCGTCACTCCCCGGGATAGGGAGAAAAACAGCATTCAGACTGGTTATGAACCTGTTACGGAGGGATTCTGAAGAAGTCAGAAGATTCGGAGAGAGTATAATCAGACTCCATGAAGAGATAAGATATTGCAGTAACTGTTTTAACATTTCCGATACTGAGATCTGTAATATCTGCAGCGATACCAAACGTGACAGCGCTCTGATCTGTGTCGTTGAAAATATCCAGGATGTTCTGGCGATAGAGAATACCCGTCAGTACAGGGGCTTATACCATGTACTAGGCGGCATCATTTCACCGATTGACGGGATTGGTCCTTCCGACCTTAAAATAGATGCACTCGAAGAGAAAGTGAAATCCGGGGGGATAAGGGAATTAATTCTGGCCCTGAGCACCACAATGGAAGGAGACACAACAAATTTCTACCTTTACAAAAAGTTAAGTAAATATAATCCTTTAATAACTACACTTGCCCGGGGAGTTGCTATAGGGGATGAACTGGAATATACCGATGAAATAACACTCGGACGGGCAATAAACAACAGGAATCCCTATCAGCAATGATATCTGATGGAAATTATTAATTCATGGACCTCTCCGTCATTATTGTAAGCTATAATGTCAGGTATTTTCTCGAACTGTGCCTTGTTTCGGTTCGAAAAGCCGCAAAACATATTGACTGTGAGGTATTTGTTGTTGATAACAATTCAACGGACGATTCCTGTTCCATGGTCAGGAGACAATTCCCGGAGGTTAATCTGATAACGAATACTGATAACAGAGGATTTGCAACAGCCAACAACCAGGCTATTAAACTGGCAACAGGACGGTACATCCTGCTTTTGAATCCTGATACAATTCTTGAAGAAGATATATTCGGTAAATGCATCGGATTCATGATCGAAAACCCTGATGCCGGAGCAATCGGTGTCAGGATGATCAATGGCAATGGTAAATTCCTCCGGGAATCGAAAAGAGCCCTGCCAACACCAGGAACTGCCTTCTTTAAAATGTCAGGCCTGTCCAATTTCTTTCCAAGATCAGTCGTCATCAGCAGATACCACCTGGGCAATCTTGATAGTATGAAAACCACTCAGGCCGATATCATTTCGGGCGCATTTATGTTCCTCCTCCATGAAGCTGTTATTAAGACAGGCTTGCTGGATGAAACATTTTTCATGTATGGTGAGGATATTGATTACAGCTACAGATTATTGAAAGCAGGGTTTAAAAACTATTATTTCCCGGAAGCAAGGATCATACATTTTAAAGGGGAAAGTACCAAAAAGGGAAAAGTGAGTGTTTCACTCAACTTCCACAAAGCAATGTCAATATTCGTCCGGAAACATATCAATAACGGTAAATCAAGGGTACTGAACATTCCGGTGCAGTTGTCAATATTCGTAATGGCAGGTTTATCTATCCTTAAACAAGTTTTAGTTCTGCTGTTTCAGCCTCTGAAAGATATATTATTTCCAAAATCAGGTAAAACAGTTGTTGTTTCAGATCCAGAAGGATTTCAGAGGATTATAAAACTTTTAGAACCGACCGGAAAAAGTACCAAAATCGTCGGAAGGATAAGCATCAGCCCGGAGGCTCACAATGAAAAGGTTCTCGGCAATATAAAACAGATCAGAGATGTACTTGTGACTCACAATATCAGGGAAGTCATTTTCGCCAGCGGACAGATTAATGCTTCACAAATAATTGATTCCATGCATCTGATCTCCGATCAAAATGTGTCGGCGAGATTAGCTTCAGAAAATGAGAGGTTCATTATCGGAAGCGGATTTGTGAAATACAATTCTGATTGTTCCTGATTTTTAAGAAAATCCTGAACAATTCTCTCTCCGGAATGTTAAACGGATACAGAAATCAGGTAAGCTCATAAGAGATGGCAAAATTAAACATAGTACTTCCAGCGATGGGGGAAGGAATTATTGAGGCCACAATAAACAAATGGCTTGTTGCAGAAGGGTCTGCAGTCAAAGAGGACGATCCTCTTGTTGAAGTTGCGACAGACAAAGTAGATACTGAGATTCCTGCTCCGTCGGATGGAGTGATCGTTTCTATAGTTGCAGCTGAAGGTACTGTGGTCAAAGTAGGGGAAACGATCGCTGTTATTGAAAAAGAAATCTCACCTGCACCCGGGGAACCTGAGAAGATCCGGAAAGAAGTCGAGAGAATTCGTGAGACAATTGCAGAGACAAAAGAGGAGAAGAAAGAAGTCGAAACCGTGTCCCGTGATCTGAAGAGCCGGACTCCATCCGGCAAATTCCTTTCACCCCTTGTAAGAAGTATCGCTGCAAGAGAAAACATAAGCTATG
>CAZKMH010000270.1:0-5403 GCA_964553395.1 uncultured Rikenellaceae bacterium
TATTTCTAAATATCCATTCGAAGTGCCTGCGATCAGTTTACCGGAAGCAACCTCAATACAGGAAAAGTTATTTCCGGTCATGACCAGTTTCACTTCCTTTATTGCAGGACTAAAAATACTGATTGTTTCTTTTCCAAGGATCCAAAACTCATTCCGGGAATCATCATATTTTATATCTCTGATTTCTTCAGAATAATCTCCCTCCCATAAATATTCAGAATCTTTCAGGAGAATCAGCTTTTTGCCGTCCGAGATAAGAAAAGTGAAGTCCTCCCCACCCTTAAAGATCCTTGCCCCGGCTAATGTGTGACGGGAAAAAAGATTACCGGCCCAGGCATTTGACAAAACAGCACTGTCATCAACATAAACCAGGTGATCCCGGTATTTACTGATGCCTGCAATTTTTTTATCGGAAGTTGGCCGGTACTGGGTATCCCTGACCAAACGGCCCGGAAATAAATGCTGACCTCCTGCCGGCCGCAGTAACCCTTCGGATGAGAAAACCTGTATGTAACCATTCCTGTCGGAGGCTACTGAATATAATTCAATATTTTCGTCACCCGCCAGATATTTAATACTGAAATCCTGTACGAAAGGTTTGTCCTCGTGATACTGCGAAAGCTGAAACCTGTCATGCGATCCGGGCATCACTCCATGGATATTGATTGCAATAATAGCGAAGACCACAATTGTAATTACTATTCCGGTAAGGCTCAGTAACAATCGCTTCCGGTTCAGGCTTGATTGCTGATTTTCAAAGAATACAGGGAACTGCCTGCCCGCCATGAACATGATAATGATGAAGTTAACCCAGTAAAGATGATGGTTCAGGAGAAATCTTCCCGTGAAGGCACCTGTTACAAGATAACTGACGACTATGTAAGCAGCAAACCATACTAAAAGTAGCAGCAATACATCCTGCCTTTCAAATCTGTTGCCTTCCCTCTTTAATCTGAAGAATACTATAGCAGCAACTGAGATAAAAACAAATGCTGCGGCCAGACTGCTTAACAAAGCAGTAGTTTCGGGATTTCCTGCATTACTGAATTTTTCAAGAAGCTTATTGTATCCAAGTGACTGTGAGAAAATAACTATCGGGATAAAAACAAATAAAAGGAAAAGTGCAGCTCCGCTTTCCCACCGCTCAGGTGCAGAAGATTCTTCCGGCCATACCGTACTGAATACACCATAAGCAAGTGATGAGCCGCCAAAGAATCCAATGCTGTATTCCATTACGTTCCACATATTGAATTTTATCTCCAGAACGTTTCCGAGTATCTGAAGGAAATTCCCGAAAGCAAATCCGAATCCTGCACCCAGAGTTGTAATTAATGCAACACGCAGGGCGGAATTAAATTTGTTTCTGGCCATATGCCAGATCATTGCCATTCCGGCACCCAGGCAGACAGCCCATGCTTCGGAACGCGGCGGGGTCATCAGAATTTCCAGCTGAGATATCAGCAGATAATATGAAATGACCCCTCCGGCTGTCATTTCAGCGAGCAACCACCCCCATTTGATTTTTTTCCGTTCTGATGATTCAAGTGTAAGCCCGGTAAGGCCTCCTCCAAGGAGTCCGAACAAACCACCAATCACAAAAAGCATAAGCAAACCATAAAATGCATTCGGGAAATTGTCGCTTCTGCCGTATCCGACTACAATTCCGTAGCTGATCATCCCGCCTGCCCCCCATCCGGCAGCCGAGCTGAGGGCAACTGTCAGCATTTTTGAATACCAGTCCTTCCGCTTTGACACCAGCACAAGAGCCAGGGCACCTATTCCTCCCGCCCAGGCTGCTCCCTGCTCATGTCCGAACTGACCTCTTATGGCCCAGGCTGTACCTAAAGTCATTCCGACTATTAAAATCCCTATCCACTGCTTTTTCATTAATTGACCTTTGATTAAGGTTAACCTTTAGATTTTAAGTGTTCAGCATTGTCATGAATCTTTTTGATTGCAACTGCAATCATATCCATATCGGCTTTTGAACCCATAAGAACCTTGTGATGAATGCATGCAGATTCTTCATAATGGATCCGTTCACAAACCGGCAAATCAAATTCTGACGGATCAATGGCTTTCCAGTACTCCTCATTAAGCCTGTGGCGTACCGGTTTTGTCAGGGGTGAATATAATGCACATTTATTCAATGGAATATAACTGGCGGCAACCTCAATTCCGAGCTCTGCCGTTAATGCTGATCTGAATTCCTTTACCGGTAAGCCTTTAAAGTCATTCTTGTTATACCTGAAAGAGAAATTATAGTAAGCTTCCTTTGTCTCACGTTTATCTCTTCGCATTGGAGTAATCCCGGGAATAGTTTTCAGGAGTGAGTTCAGATAAATCGCGTTTTCATCTCTGACCCGGTTTTGTTCGGGCAGCCTTTTCAGCCCTTCTATCAGAACTGCTGCCTGGAATTCAGTGATCCTGTAATTACCTGACTGAAGGAAATTCCCCTCATCAAAATAGAGACCCTCTCCTTTATCAGCTTTTAATGAACTCTCAGGGGCAGGTCTTCTGCCGCAATTACGGAGAGCATCAAGCCTTTCGTATAAGCTGAAGTCATTAGTGGTCAGAGATCCTCCTTCTCCGGCAGTTAAAAGCTTTGACAGCTGAAAACTAAAACTGCCAATATTGCCAATGCTGCCGGCCTTTTTTCCGTTCCATTCTCCTCCATGTTTGTGGGCACAGTCTTCGATTACAAACAGTTTATGTTTACTTGCAATCTGCATTATTTCATCCATATCGGCAAAACTGCCATAAAGATGTACAGGAATGATAGCTTTTGTATGAGGGGTAATTGCCTTCTTAATCGCTTCCGGATCGATGCACCAGGTATCGCCACATACATCTGCCAGAATGGGTTTGGCATTAACATCCAGAACAGTAGCCGCTGTTGCCTGCCAGGTAAGGCCGGGCAGGATCACTTCATCACCCAGTCCGATACCACAGGCCTCTAAAGCCAACTGTAAAGTGACAGTACCGTTTGCAGCTGATAAAGCATATTTCACCCCGGTAAACTCAGCATACCTTTTGTTAAATTCTGTTTCCATCGGGCCATTGTAAGACCAGATCCCGCTTTTTAGCGTTTCTGTCAGCGCTCTTTCTTCATTCTGATCCCAGACCGGCCATTTAGGCCAGGGATTAGTTTTTGCGTCACGAACCGGACTGCCTCCCAAAATTGCCAGTTTACTCATTTTTATTAGTGCTTTAATTGTTTATTTTAATGTAACCATATCCACATTCCAGCCATTTATTTTCAGCACTGGTTTAGCGCCATCTGAACCTTTAAGAAAATATCTTGCAGAGTAAGTCCGCTCCTCTCCGGGGAGAAGAGTTATATAATTATCTTCAAAATAAACCGGAAGTATCGGTTTACCGGTCGAATGATCAAGCACATCAAAGAAGAGAAAAAAGGCAATTGTTTCAGATGGATTTATAACTTTCAGCTTAATTATACCATCTGTATCATTTTTTAAGAACTGATAATCATAAATTAGCTGAACCTCAGGTAATCTGTCGAGTGCCGTATAATCGGCGTACTGTTTTGTAGGTGTATAAAATGGCCAGGAGAGCTTTCCCGATGCCTCATAGTCAAGGACATCCTTTTTCAGGGAGAGCCAGTAAATACTATTATCAACTTCCTTATTATCCTGATTAAATATACTAAGGGCCAGAAACCAGACTGGCGTAAGGTTTTTTATCTCCGGAAGCTTATAAATGAATTTTGAGGTATTGGCATTAATATTCCCTTTCCATTCGTCAGCAAATATTTCCCCGGAATTGATATCAAATATTCTGACCTTTACTGTAAGACCTGAAGCTTCCGCCAAATCCTCATTTGCAAGATATATATCATCAAAGCCATACCTGTAAATTGCATGAAGGGGCGTACATGCTTTTCTGACAGCGTAGAATGATCCGTTTGGCTGGAGATAAGTATCGTATAACTGCCAGATAAGTTCAGGCCATGCCGAATTCAGCTTCCACTGTATAAGACCCGTACTGACAGGTTTGTGTGCTATGAAAGCTTCAAACATCGGTCTCATCAGTTCATAATTGCTGACCTGCGATTTGAAAGCAAACTCTTCGACGCCTGAGGATTTCCCGTATCTGGATGCCAGAGAGTTCAGAAACCGGTCAAGCGTTGTAAATTCATTTCTGCCGGTATGATACTCCCAGTATTTCTTATCAATAGGCCACAGGCTCTTCTCCGGCAGCATTTTCCTGAGTGAAGCAACCGGCGGGATGGCTTCACCGGGGCAGGTTTCGGTATTAAACCCCCAGGCGCCTCCAAGAATTGTATCGGTAAACCAGTAAACAGGAGGAGTTACTGCATAAGGTCCCATCATCTTCATGCCGGTAGGTCCGCTGATGTCGCTGACCAGAGGTATTTCAGCCACCACATTATTATTTTCGGTTCCTGCACCTCCTGCTGAAGTAACGTATGAGCGTGACGGATCATACTTTTTGAACATTTCAATATACTTACGTTCAAGGTCAGGGGCAGGAAGTTTATCGCTGCCAAGCATCCATACATAAATTGACGGATGGTTCCTCAGCCACATCATCTGATCGAACCATGATGCGGCGATCAGGTTAATATCCTCTTCACTGACAGGACCGCCATATTTTTCATGACAGGGTTTAAGAAGATATTCTTCCCACTCCCAATGGCAATTCCATCCGATCATCACCAGTATACCGTACTCATCGCACAGATCATACAGGGATTCATCTTTCCCCCAGAAACCTTCGCATCGTATGCTGTTTAAATTCATATGCTGAACATATTTCAACTGGGCTTCCACTGAGGACCTTGTATCCTGGAGCAATACATCATCCGTCCATCCGCCTCCTTTAATAAGTACAAATTCCCCGTTTATCTCAAATGCACGGTTTTTCTTTTCATCTATATAGCTGGTGATTTCCCTTATACCGTACCGCTTTTCTACCCTGTCAAGGATCTTTTTACCGGCTATAAACTCAGCTTTAAGGTTATACAGGTTTTGTTTTCCCATACCGTTTGGCCACCACAGACTGACACCCTTAACGGATAACCCGGGAAAATTCTCAGGCATGAAGCTGCATGAAAAAGTCTCTCCGGCTTTTATTTCTACCTTTTTCTCGACAACACCTAATTCATAATCCACCCTCAGGATCCCTTTAACAGGTTCCTCTGAACTGTTGATCAGTTCGGCCTGAAT
Source organism: uncultured Rikenellaceae bacterium (assembly GCA_964553395.1). Classification (GTDB taxonomy): domain Bacteria; phylum Bacteroidota; class Bacteroidia; order Bacteroidales; family VadinHA17; genus LD21. The sequence continues at coordinate 5,208 of CAZKMH010000270.1, forward strand.
GAACAGATCGGCTTCATTCAGGGTTTCTTTATTTACTTTTGAATAAATAAATGGGCTCCTGATCTTTATACCTTCATTGATTTCAAGAAATACCTCTCTGAAGATACCTAAGTTGCGGTCACGCGGGAGCGGATTCCAATCAACAAATCCTATTGAATACTCGCCATCGGCGTGTTGCAGCATCTTCAGGGCAACT
>CAZKMH010000271.1:0-5396 GCA_964553395.1 uncultured Rikenellaceae bacterium
GAAGGTCTTCGGCAGGTCCAAGTGGTCTTCTCTGTGGTGGACCGTGCAGATCGAGAAAGGGCTCCCCTTCGACGCGCTTGAGTCCCTCAAGGAGGCCTTTCGGCTGAGCGACCGAGAGATCTCTGTTGCCCTGGACGTGAGCACCAAGACCGCCTCGCGTTGGCGGCACGCAGAAAATACCCGACTTCCCGTCTCCGCCAGCGACCGTATCTACAGGTTTGCGCGACTCTTCGCCCTCGCCGAGCATGTCCTGGAAGACAAGGACGCGGCACGGAAGTGGCTGCATGAGAAACAGGTGGGGCTGGGCGGGCACTCCCCGATCGCACTTATGCGCACCGAAGCCGGCGCGCGCGAGGTCGAAAGCCTCCTGATCCGCATCGAGCACGGCGTCTTGTCGTGATCGTCGCTTGGCGTCTGACCAAATCCCGTCACGCCAAGACCGCTTTCGACGGGGAGGGAGCGCGACAGGAAGGAGGCCGGTGGAACCCGAAAGGGATACCCGTCATCTACCTGTCCGACCATCCTGCTTTGGCTGCACTAGAGGCGTTCGTCAATCTTAAGAGCGCGGCCATGAAAATCGAGTTCGTGATGTTCCGGGTAGTGATCCCCGCCGAGGTGCCGGTGCTGGAGTTGGCCGTCGCCGATCTGCCGGCAATCTGGCGCAACGAGCCGCCTCCGCCCGAGACGATGGCCGTTGGGGAGAAGTGGATCCGGGAGGGAAAGGCGACTTTCCTCAAGGTCCCGTCGATTCTGGTCCCCGCTGCGGCCAACTTCGTCCTGAATCCTCATCATCCGGCGGCCAAGAAGGTCCAGATAGGCCCGGCCGAGAAGTTCAGTTTCGATCCGAGAATGTGGAAATAACCCCTCCCAGGCCTTCGCATCGAGGAAGTTCATGTGTTATACGACGAGGAGGTCAGCCTGTAGATTCCGGCTTCAACCCCTTGCAGCCATCACGATACCCACGAGCGTAAGAATGAACATCGCAGCTGCCGTTTCTACGGGCGATATCAGCCAATGCATAAGTATCGGGGAGTGATGTCGAGTGAGGGTGACTGAAATGAAATTGGATTCCTTCGCTATATCCTCTCCCATATTCAACTTTCTTCAGTGCGCAACCTGAAATCATTCGATCTGCCAGAAGCAGATTATTCTGGAATTCCGCGTAAGTCATTTTTCCTCTCACCCCCGGCAATTATTAAACTTCTTCAAATTCATTCGGTGGTACCGGACAATTTCTTTATGGGAAATTCTGACAAGTTTTTTTCTTTTTTGTGGGCCTCCTTCTTTTGATTATTCCCCTTGAATCCTCCACCCCGTCTTCGGTTTTCTCGACGGGTACGAACAAGCGGGACGGTCCGGCACTACCGTAAACGATTTGTAAACCGACTGTTCGCGGGATAACTATGATCTTCGAAAATCGATCAGGACTACGGAAACAGACTTTTTATTATGTATGCCTAAGTATGTCTTTATGCACCTTTTCGGCAATAGAATTTAATGACGCAAATATCTCATCCCCCATTTTCCAAAAATCTCTTATCCACTTAGGATCCAAATACAACCGATATTTTTGCAAATCCTCCATTTTTGATATAATTACTGCAATATTTTTAATTATATCCTTACTAAATATTTGGCCGAGAGATACGCTAAGACTTAATATTTCCCTTTTCAATTTTTTAAGAATCTGCTTTCCATCGTCAAAATTTGTTGGTTTTCTATTTTTTTCTCTTGTCCAATCCAAAGTATATTTTTCAATAATGTCACAAAACTTCTGAGATATCATGTCATTTAATTTTTTCTTAGCGGCTTCATTTGGATCCATCGGGGTTTCATCTTCCGGCATCTTTCGTATATTCAATATCTTTCGGGAAATATTCCTACTTAACTTCTCTCGAAAATCGAGGATGGAATCATATCTTTCTACCAAACCTTGCTTAAGGCAATCATCCATAAACTTCATTAATAATCCATATTGTTTTAAGTCAACGCTACCTGGCACCACTGGGCTCGATGAAAAATAAATCATTACTGGCTTTCCTGTTTTTTGAAATTCCTTAATTTCTTCTATAGTGCGTGAATCTGCAAAACCAGTACCTGTTCCAATAAGTGTCCAAAAAGCGCCTATTAGGATGTCGCAATCTTTTGTAATTTGTAAGTTTAATTCTGCATTAGGGTTACCACGCATTTCTTTAATAAAATGTTCTTCCCACATAACTGGTTGTAATAGTGCTTTATTTTTCGGAAAATATGTTCTGTTCCATGAGGCAATTATCTCTTGAATTATTTTCCGTTCTGCTATTACGTCATTAGGCGATACAATTAAAATACGATAAACGGTTGCTTGAAACGTCATGTTATCCCCCCTCGCATTTCTCCAAATGCCCCCCCGTAATCGAATTAGCCAGTCACGTTGGATATATGCCCGCTTAACGTGTTATCGGCAAGAAATACAAGAAACTTTAGACTCCTTCGTTGGCTAGTTTTCCTCCCACCGCCGATATTGGGGGAATATCCCCTTGATGCTCCTCTGAATGTATTGCAGTACATACCTATTTCCGGAAGAAGGGAGGGAACATGGAAGACGAAATTAAGGTAATCGCCAGGATAGGCTGGTAGAAGAAAGTCCGGGTGGTGCTTGCGGATCCCCTGCGGTCATTACTCATGTTTCATCGGGATTCAAGGCGAATAAGGTTTGCCGCCAACCTGCCATCGCCCTCTCACCCCGACAGTATTCCTTCTTCCATTCCCCTCTGAACGAACTTCTCCAGCTCCTCAATGTATCGTCGCGACACATCGATCAAGTCTTCAGAGTGTCGTTGCGACGAACCGATCTGGTCTTCAGGTCCGGGCCAGTCAGCGAACCGATGCCGAAACGCTGCCTGACTGGTATAACTCAATACAACATTCCCGGCGATCGTCTTTTCATACCATTGTACCCCCCCCCTCAACTTTGATTCCTCCCGCGCATATTGGGTTACAGACCGGGCCGCACTCAGGAACGCGCTCAAGTAGTATCGGAACGCCTCGTGATTGGATACCGATTCTTCCATCTTCTCCAAGAAGAACCTGGCCTCGCGTATCTTGTATCGCTCGTTCATCGCAATTCACGCCCCCACTATCGATATTTCCAACAGCCCAACTGCTCCCTCCACGGCCTCAAGAATCTGCTTCCCCGACATCGGAAACCGATTAGTTGGCGCACCCTATGATACTTTACGGCAGAACCGGGTGGAATCTTCAGGATGTAATTATTAAAAGATATATCTTGTTGGGATCATCAGCGGTTCCGGAACCAGGCAGAAAATCCGCGAGATCAACTATTACAAAATGATCGAAGATGTTGGACTGGGTTCTTACATGTTAACGTCTGGAGACACGATTGTAATACCTTAGGCATTTGGTCGATAGGAGCGCTCCCGGTGCGCGTCCGGGAAGTCCCTCGCTTGCCGCTCCCTTCCCTGATCGTGTCTCCCGGTATACAATATAAGTGAATACCATCCTCGTCAATGAGGTGGCATATGCGAAGACCTTCCGCCGCCTTTCTCCTGATCGCATCCCTACTCTCCTTCCTGATGGCTTGTCCGATACTCGCGGGTCCTATCGAGGACGCGACAAAAGCATACCGGCGTGGCGACTACAAGACAGCATATCAACTCATTAAGCCGCAGGCTGAGAAGGGAGACGACGTCGCCCAGTTTACCCTCGGCTTCCTGTATGACGAAGGCAAAGGTGTTCCTCAGGACTACGCCGAGGCGGCGAAGTGGTACGGAAGGGCGGCAAAACAAGGGAATAAAGCCGCCCAGCACAACCTCGGACTTATGGATTACCAAGACCAAGTTTGGAGGGACCGCGCCGAGATCGAGAAGTGGCATCGAAGGGCGGCAGAGCCGGGAAACGCCGCCGCCCAGTCCAACCTCGGTCTCATGGATAAGCCAAGCCAAGTTTCGAAGGACCGCGCCGAGATCGAGAAGTGGCATCGAAGGGCGGCAGAATAGAGAGATGAGGGGTGGGTGGGATGAAGATCTATCCGGACCTTATGGGCAAATTTCCGAAACTTGTCTTGTAGTAGGAGCACGGATCCAGCAGGATCCGCTCAGCGACGTTCTCTGTTTCACCTTTTCTTAAACTTCTTGGGTTGTGTGCAAACCTCTTCCAACAATGCATCATCCTCGGTTTCGGGTTCAATATTCTCCCATTTTGTCGGAGAAGTGAATTTATTATACTCATCTTTCATGGATATATAATTCCATTCAATAGATCTAATTAATCTAGCGTTACAGTCTATTTCTTTTAATGCTGTTGCTTCTTTGTAAATACTGTTAATATTATTATCATTAATGGGTTCTCCGAATTTTATCCATACTTTTACATGATCACTTTTCTTCAGTACACTTTTGGTATCGTAGAAATATATCGTATCATTAAAATCAATTGCATAATTACTCCATCTGCTACGGTCAGGAGAAAATCCATATGCAATATTTTTTTCTATCGTATTGTCGGTACTTTCTGACATCGCTATAGCGTGCAGGAGGATTATGGATGGAAAAAATAATATCAAAAACCCTACGCGTCTCAATATCGTCTCCTGTAACCCTCTCATTTCGGCAGCATGATGTCGATCTGCTACCGGAACATCTCAATCCATGAAAACCCCACTTCTCATTTCGATACACTTCCAATAGACATTTCGTGTTCTCATCGGCAATAACAGGGGATTTCTTCATCAGTTCCCGGCACGAAACGTAAATTTTCGAATCGCCGCCAAATTAATCCACATCCCAATTACACCATCGCCATTCGCATTGGAGCAGGAGGACGGTTATGAGCAAACGAGCAACCGATTTAGCCGTGCGCTTCAGGGCCTTTAACAATGAATTGATCGCATTCGTAGAGAACTGCTCGTACGAGGATTGGCGCAAGGTATGTCCAGACGAACAATGGCCGGTGGGCGTGGTTGTACGGCACATCGTCGCAAGTCACTACGGCGCGCTAGGCTTGGCAAAGATGATGGTTGCGGGGGAGAAATTGCCGGAGCTCACTGAGGGCGTGATCGACCAGATGAACTCCAAACATGCCGAGAAACACCGCCACTGCACCCGGGACGAGGTGCTCAAGACTCTGCGGGAGAACGGCACATCCGCCGCCGATTACGTGACTGGACTCAGTGACACCGACCTGGATCGCTCCGGCCATATCGCCGCGGCAGGAGGCGACATGACCACCGAACACCTCATCGTGAACATCATCCTTCGTTCCGGCGGCGAACACTTCGCCCACGCGAAAGCCGCCACCGGCGCTTAGACGACACACATGGCTTGGAACGGGAATGCGACGGCCACCCTGGGTTTCGTCCTCTCGGCGATCGCAATAACGGTCGCAATGGGGGCAGG
>CAZKMH010000272.1:0-5350 GCA_964553395.1 uncultured Rikenellaceae bacterium
CGCACCATAAGAAAGCATTATCTTTCCGGCTGTGAGCTCTTCCACTTTGCGGGTTATCTCATAACCATACATCCGGCCATTCTCTTCCAATAGTTTCAGTACTATTGTCTTTAATGATCCTTTCAACAGATCGGTTGATATCATACTTTTTATATATTTAAGTTACTTATATATTGCAAATATATAATATAATATTAATATAATATTCTATTTTAATAATATTTTTTTATGAAAATATTTTTTTTATTATTTTTATGAAAACGAAAATATGAAACCTGAAATCATCATCCACAACTCGATCAGCCTCGATGGATCACTTACCGGCTTTATGCCTGATATGTCCCTTCACTATAAAATCACGGGTGATTACAAGCCTCATGCTCATCTGATGAACGCTCCACACAAGTCGAAGATTTGAGTACTGCAGAGACGTAATCCTTCTCGTTTCAGAGAAAACTCCGGTTGATTATATTGAGCACCTGAAGGAAAGAAATTATAGATTTATTGTTTCAGGAAAGGAAAAGGTTGACCTCATCAAAGTCTTTGACCGACTCATGGAAGATTTCGGCATCTCCAGAATAATGACAGATACCGGCCGCATCCTTGGAAATATTCTTTTAAACCTCGGGGTTGTAAATGAACTGAGCCTTCTGATTCACCCCCTGGTCATAGGAGAGAAATGTTATTCTATGTTTTCAGATGTAAAAGGGAATAAATCCTTCATGCTTTTAAAGTCTGAGCAGTTTGAAAACGGATGTATATGGGCAGTTTACAGGATTGAATCATCAAAAAATATCTAGTACCCGGCATCCGGCACCTAAGTAAATCAAATAGCCGCACTAAATGTATCTCCCTGCTGTAAATCACCGGTCTGGTAACCTCTTTTAAACCATTCTTTGCGCTGCGCGGCTGAGCCATGGGTAAATGAATCCGGATAAACGCGTCCCTGGTACTTCCTCTGCAGAACATCATCACCGACAGATGCGGCAGCATTCATGGCTTCTTCAATATCACCTGTTTCAAGTGGCTGATCAGGCAGCGATTCTTCATAATGTGCCCACATACCTGCAAGAAAATCAGCCTGCAATTCCAGTCTTACCAGAAGCTGGTTGGCACTTGTTTCACTGAGTCGGGACCTCTGTGAATTCACCTCATCAAGTACTCCCAGCTGTTTCTGAACATGGTGGCCAATTTCGTGTGCAATAACATAGGCAATTGCAAAATCGCCGTAAGCCCCGAATTTGGTCTTAAGCTCATCGCAAAAACTCAAATCAATATATACCTTTTCATCACCCGGACAATAGAAAGGTCCGCTCGACGCAGTCGCATAGCCGCAGGCCGACTCGACCTGGCCACTGTAAAGAACAAGCGTCGGCTGTCTGTACGTGGAACCTGATTCCTGAAATACTTTACCCCAGATAGTTTCAGTGTCTTTCAGAACAACCGAAACAAACTGGGCCATCTCCTGCTCTTCAGCTGAAAAAGTTGTTGAACCTGCTTCAACCGGAGTATTCTGCATTGTGTCGATAACGGTTGTGGGGTCGCCGCCGAGTAATAGGACTATCAGCGCGATAACAGCTGTGCCTATACCTCCGCCAATGGCCATCTTGCCTTTGCTCATGCCTCTGCGGTCCTCAACATTGTCACTGCCTTGTCTGCCTTGCCATTTCATTACAATATCTGAATTAGATTGGTATATTAATTCCGGACTACAAAATTATTCTATTTTCCCGATACAATCAACTTTTTATCTGACGATATGTTATATATTAAAACATATCTAATGCATTATTGTTTCAGGTTGAATTACCTTTGCACCATCTAATCAGCTAAAGAATCAATGCCGGACAAAATTCAGATACTGAAGACTTACCCTGTCACAGGAATGTCATGTGCATCCTGTGCAGCCAGGACAGAAACTTTTGTTAAAAAATTGGCAGGTGTTAAAAATGCATCCGTGAATTTTGCTGACACTTCCATCAGGGTAGAATTTTTTCCTGATGAGATCACTCCTTCCGAGATGAAGAAGGCTGTCCAGGCTATTGGTTATGACATAATAATCGACGAGGAAAACAGCCAGGAGCTGAAGGATGAAGCTCAGCAGGATCACTTTAAAAAATCAAGGAAAAATACGATCGGAGCGGCTGCATTGAGTATACCTCTGCTCATAATTGCGATGCTCTTCCATGATATCCCGTATGCCAATTATTTAATGCTTTTCCTGGCCACACCGGTTGTATTCTGGTTTGGAAGGCAGTTCCCGTCCGGAGCCATTAAACAATTGAGGCATGGCTCCGCAAATATGGATACACTGGTCGCGCTGAGTACCGGAATCGCATATATCTACAGTGTAATCGTTACTTTCTTCCCTCAGTTGTTTCAGAAAGAAGGGATCGAAAGTCATGTATATTTTGAAGCTTCCGCAGTGATCATCACATTTATCCTCCTTGGAAAAATGCTTGAGGAGAAGGCAAAATCAAATACATCTTCAGCATTAAAAAAGCTTATCGGCCTGCAGGTAAAAACTGTTATTGCAGTTATGCCTGATGGCGCCCAGAAGGAGATCCCTGTCAGCGATGTGATACCCGGAAATACTTTGCTTGTTAAGCCCGGTCATAAGATACCGGTTGACGGAACAGTAACCTTTGGAAGCTCTTTTGTTGATGAAAGTATGATAAGCGGGGAACCTCTGGCGGTTGAAAAAACTGTTCAGTATAAGGTCTTTGCAGGAACTATCAACCAGAAGGGAACATTTCAGTTCAGGGCCGATAAGGTGGGAAGCGATACTCTGCTTGCCCAGATAATTAAAATGGTGAGGGATGCACAGGGCAGCAAAGCTCCTATCCAGCATCTGGTTGATAAAATAGCCGGAATTTTTGTTCCGGTTGTATTAACTGTGGCACTGGTAAGCGGAGTGATCTGGCTTATCTCCGGCACAGAAAATGCATTGACTCACAGCCTTTTAGCTGTTATCACCGTCCTGATCATTGCATGTCCGTGTGCCCTGGGTCTTGCCACACCAACCGCAATAATGGTGGGAATCGGGAAAGGAGCCGACATCGGTATTCTTATAAAAGATGCTGAAAGTCTCGAAACTGCCCATAAAGTTACCGATGTAGTTCTTGATAAAACCGGTACCATCACACCCGGAAAACCTGTTGTTCAAAATCTGAACTGGAAAAAGGATGCTGATAGTGGTAAGTACGGCAGAATTTTGCATGCCATTCAGAAGAACAGTGAGCACCCTCTTGCTGAACCTGTGGTCCTCTTTCTGGAGCAGGACGGTATTAAGAGCGATTCTGTCCCGGTGAGGATAGAGAGCCTTACCGGAATGGGCGTAAGGGCAATTGTAGACGGAGAAACCTTCTATACCGGAAACAAAAAATTGATGGAGGATAATAACATCGCAATTGATGAAAAGATAATGGCAACTGCGGAAGAGTGGCAGAATGAAGCAAAATCAGTTTCATTCTTTTCAGATTCCCGGAATGTTTTTGGTGTATTTGCTGTTTCTGACCTGATAAAGGATTCGTCGGTTGAAGCAATCAGACAGTTGCATTCAATGGGGATTGAAGTACATATGCTAACCGGCGACAATATACATACAGCAGGTTGGGTAGCTGAAGAAACCGGTATAGACAGTTTCAAAGCCAACACGCTACCGCAGGATAAGCAGGATTTTATTAAACAGTTACAGCAGCAGGGCAAAGTCGCGGCAATGGTAGGTGATGGTATCAACGATTCTCAGGCCCTGGCTCAGGCTGATGTCGGAATTGCAATGGGTAAGGGATCGGATATTGCAATTGACATCGCCAAAATGACCATTATTTCATCTGATCTTACACGTGTACCGCAGGCAATCAGGTTATCGAAGCAAACTGTGGCAACTATAAAACAGAATCTGTTCTGGGCATTTATTTACAATGTTATAGGAATACCCATTGCAGCAGGTATCTTATATCCGTTTACAGGATTCCTGCTAAATCCCATGATCGCCGGAGCAGCAATGGCTCTCAGTTCCGTGAGTGTTGTTACCAACAGCCTGAGGCTAAGACTCAAATCACTCTGAAAACTATTTCTTTTTTTCCAGCTGTGATATTTTACCTGTCTTGTTATTTTTGAGGATGATTTTGATGCTACCATCCGGCATTCTCTCCTCCTTTACACAAATATGGTCCTTGTCATATTCGCGGACTTCGGAGATCGGATCTGCTTTTTCTTTTCCTCTCCATTCCTTTAGTTTTACCGGTTCCCATTTTTTTGATTTCGCCGACCGGTAACAGGCATCCATTATTTCGTTTACGACATATCCGTCATAGAATGTTTCAACAGGGGCTGATTTCTTCTCATATGACCTGAACATATCCGCGAACATATTGTAGTATCCAAGCTCAGCAACTTCATCGCCCACCGGGAATATCCATCCTTTTTCGGTTTCCGCTTTTTCAGCCACATAACCCTTCTTACCCCCTGCCGTGAACATCTCAAATCCCGTCCGCAGGAAATTATTGATCCACAAGGTTCCTTCGGTCCCCATCACTTCATCTCTGAGGTCCATGCCTCCACGGAATATCCAGCTGACCTCAAACTGGCCGATGGCTCCGTTTTCAAACCTAACCCAGCCCAGTGCATTGTCCTCTGCATCAATAGGTTTAACAAGCGTGTCAGCAACACTGATAACTTCAACAGGACGGATATCCTTGCCAATATAGCTTCTGCCTATCTCGATGCAATGGCAACCCATATCGAGCAGTACACCGCCTCCGGAAATCTCTTTGGTCCAGAACCAGTCGCTGTGCGGACCGGGATGGGTTTCACGCGAACGGACCCATGTTACCTGTCCGAGGGTGCCGGCCCTTACAGCTTCAATTGCTTTAAGAGTTTTGGGAGTATATACAAGGTCTTCAAGATAACCGTTCATAATGCCTGCTTTTTCAACTGCTTCAAGCATCTTAAAGGCTTCGGTGGCATTTCGCCCCAGCGGCTTGGTGCAGAGAACCGGCTTCCGGGCAGCAGCTGCGAGCAGTACTGCTTCGAGATGCAGGTTATTGGGAAGGCCTATGACTACCAGTTCCACCTGAGGATCATTTACAGCCTCCTTCATTGAGGTCGTCCATTTCGGAATTCCGTGTTTCTTTGCAAAGGCTTTTCCCCTGGACTCATCACGCGAATAGATGACATGCACCTGGTCGCGGCTTCTCAGACCATGAAGGGAATAGGTGTAAAAATCGCCGATAAAACCGGCTCCGAGCATCGCTACTTTTGCCATATGATTAAGATTAAATGGTTATTACGGATCCTGAAAAATGACGAGAAAGATAAAATTTTTCTTTTAAAGGACAATGGATTT
>CAZKMH010000273.1:0-5328 GCA_964553395.1 uncultured Rikenellaceae bacterium
TGATGCACCTGGCTATGATCTTCTCAGTTGGAATTCTTTCAGCGAATTTCCTGAAACATCGAGGATCTGCATGTTTGGTGATGGCGCGGCAAAATGCATCGGAGTAGTGAACAGGAAGAATATAACTTTTGTTTCGGATTTCAGGATGTCGGCTTCATTTATGCGTAAACCTGCATACGAAGCATTAAATAACAACCGTTTTGAGAACGTGGCATATTTTGAACCATTTTATCTTAAAGATTTTTTAACTTCGAAGCCTGTAAGAAATGTACTGCGTAAATAAATGGTCCGCAATTTGTCTTTGATTCTAAAAAACTTATGAAGAAATTTTTTCTGCTGATTGGTTTTCTGTTCCTGGCTTTACTCGCTGGAAACGGTCAAATTACTGTGTACCAGCCGGGTGAAAAAATTGAATATTTAATTCATTACGGATTAATCCAGGGAGGAGTAGCTACCCTTGAAGTCAAAAAAGACACATCTCTTGGAAGCGAGTTTTGGCATACAATAATAGTTGGCCGCACCACAGGCCTGATAGATGCTATTTTCAATGTAAAGGATATTTATGAAAGCTACATTAATCCCGTAACGGAACTCCCTGCAAGATCCATCAGAAACATCCGTGAAGGGAGATATAAAAGATATAATGTGGTTGACTTCGACCACACCACAAGATCAGACTCGGCAATACTCACAAGCGATATGACAGGAGTGCACATAGCTCCAAAGGGAATACATGATATACTCTCCTGTTTCTTCTGGTTCCGAAACCGCATAATGCCCAACATCAGTACAATTGAAAAAGGGGAATTGATAACTATAACAACCTGGTTTACTGATGAGTTGTATCCTATAAGCCTTAGATATGTAGGACCTGACGAGGTAAGGACCAAATCCGGCAAAATCAAATGTCATAAGTTCAATCCTGTAACCGAAAAAGGCAGGTTGTTCAAAACCGAAGAGGATGTCTCTATCTGGTTTTCCGCCGATAAAAATTTTTTACCGGTTAAAATTCGTTTTGATATCTTTGTCGGAGCTTTTGAAGTTGATATGGTCAACTATGCGGGACTGTCTCACCCTCTCGAAATTAAACAGAAAAAGGAATAACTGATCAATTATATGGCAAGCACTGCAGATTTCAGGAACGGACTGGTTATAGAATACAATAATGACCTTTATACTATAGTTCAATTTCAACACGTAAAACCCGGAAAAGGACCGGCCTTCGTGAGAACAAAACTAAAAAGCCTGAAAACAGGAAGAGTTCTGGACAATACTTTTTCCTCAGGAACAAAGATCAATGTAGCCAGGGTCGAAAGAAGGCCCTATCAATATCTTTACAAAGATGACGTCGGCTACTATTTCATGCACCTGGAAACATTTGAACAGATCCATGTTGAAGAACCGGTCATTGATTCTCCCGAATTCCTCAAGGAAGGAGAACATGTTGAAGTTGTTATCCATGCTGATACCGACACTGTTCTCTCGGTCGAGCTTCCGCAGTTTGTTGTTATGGAGGTTGTTTATTCGGAAAAGGGATTAAAGGGAGACACTGCAACCAATGCCTACAAACAGGCTAAAGTGGAAAACGGAAGCACAATAATGGTTCCGCTTTTCATAAACACCGGAGATAAAGTAAGAATCGATACCCGCAACAGGGCATATGTTGAACGTGTTAAAGGCTGATAAGGTAAATTATTAAAATGAAGGTCCCGGGCGACAGGCTAAAGATCTCCAGATTTAAACTGGATTCCCTCCTCGGCATAACAATGTCGATCAATGCCAATCAGCCTACCGAGGTCCTGCTTCAAAAATACGAGTCAATATTAAGGGATAGCCTGGGCATTGGTAAAATATTGATTTTCAAGCGTTCTGAAAAATGGGAGTGTCTTCTCAACGGAGGATTTCCTAAAAGTTATGAGAATATTGACGTGGAATCACGCCTTCTCGGGTTTGATGATATAACCTATGTGTCGACCGAGATGGATTTTGAAGGAGTCGATATAATCGTGCCTGTTTTTAACAACAATGTCCATATAGCATTCCTTTTCATCGGCGATATTGAGGAAGAAGGTGAAGGAATGAGTCCTGTCCTCAAGCACCTTAACTTTATTCAGACCATTTCGAATATCATAATCGTTGCCATCGAGAACATCAGGCTGCATAAGGAAAGTCTTGCACAGGAAGCAATTAAAAAAGAGCTCGAACTCGCTTCAAGGATGCAGATGATGCTTATCCCCGATAGCCGCCAAATGCCTCGAAGTTCCGGTATAATAGTTAACGGATTCTACTTTCCGCATTATGAAGTCGGCGGTGATTACTATGATTGCATTAAACTATCGGATACAATAACAGGTTTGTGCATTGCAGATGTATCAGGGAAGGGAATGTCTGCTGCAATCCTGATGTCAAATTTCCAGGCAAGCTTCAGGGCGCTTTTCACTGCAAAGACTGACCTGGAACTACTGATTCACAAGCTCAATTCAATAGTGGTGGTGAATGCAGCAGGGGAAAAATTCATAACATTTTTCGTAGCCCGTTATGATCACAGAAAGAAAGTGCTGGAATATATCAATGCTGCGCATAATCCACCCGTCTTTTATAATACGGTTTCAGGCGAAATATCCCATTTCACACCCTCCTGTGTTGGTATCGGTATGCTCGATGAGATTCCCAGAATCGGAAAACATTTTATTCGGATTAAGGGTCATACCAAGCTGGTCTGCTATACTGACGGACTTTCCGAATTAAAGGATGAGAACGGAAAAGATATCGGCACCGATGAAATAATAAAATATATCTCAAATAAAGAGCCGGTTGAAAAGAACCTGCGGGCGATGTTGAAATACCTTGGTATCCCCGATGCCAATCCTAACCTTTTTGATGATGTGTCGTTGATTGCCGCCGACCTCAGATAACAATCAAACCGCCCTTAACAGGAAATAGTTTTTCTTACCCTTCTGGATAAGGATGTATTTATTGTTCAGCAAACGATCCTGTGCGATCAGAATGTCGGGATCATCAACTCTCTCCTTGTTCAGGCTCACACCACCACCCTGAACCATCCGCCGGAGCTCTCCCTTTGAAGCAAATACCTGTGACTGTTCGGCACACAGGGCAGTAAAAGTAATCCCGGCAGAAAGGATCTCCTTTTTAATATCAAAGGACGGTACCCCCTCAAAAACAGAGAGAAAGGTGCTTTCGCTCATCTTTCGAAGAGATTCGGTAGTCCCTTTTCCGAATAAAATCTGTGATGCCTCGACAGCAGATTCAAATTCATCCTGTGAATGGACCATCAGAGTTACCTCCCTGGCCAGCCGTTTCTGCAACAGACGTTCATGAGGTGATTTATTGTGTTCCGATATCAGACCGGTGATCTCTGCCTGATCAAGCAATGTAAATATCTTAATATATTTTGATGCATCCTCATCTGAAACATTCAGCCAGAACTGATAAAAATGATATGGGGAGGTTTTTTCAGGATCGAGCCATACATTGCCCGCCTCGGTCTTCCCGAATTTTGTTCCGTCCGATTTTGTAATTAGCGGACATGTAAGGGCAAATGCTTCACCGCCGCTCTTACGACGGATCAGCTCGGTACCTGTTACAATGTTTCCCCACTGGTCCGATCCACCCATCTGTAATTTACACTCCATTTCATTATAAAGATGCAGAAAATCAAATCCCTGAACCAGCTGGTACGAGAACTCGGTAAACGACATTCCCTCCTTCACATCCGCTCCCAGTCTTTTTTTCACGGAGTCTTTCGACATCATATAGTTTACTGTGATATGTTTGCCGATTTCCCTTATAAAACCGAGGAAGGAATACCCTTTCATCCAGTCGTAGTTATTGACCATCAGGGCCTTATTTTTACGATCCGGACTAAAATCCAGGAATTTTGAAAGCTGTTTTTTTATACCCTCCTGGTTTTTACGGAGTGTTGGCTCGTCAAGAAGATTTCTTTCCTCCGACTTGCCTGAAGGATCGCCAATCATACCGGTTGCTCCACCGACAAGCGCTACCGGTACGTGCCCCGCACGCTGGAAATGAACAAGAAGCATCACCTGTACCATATGCCCGATATGCAATGAGTCGGCAGTAGGATCAAATCCTATATACCCCGTGGTTATCTCTTTCTGCAGCAATTCCTCCGTCCCCGGCATGATATCGTGGATCATGCCTCTCCATTTCAGTTCTTCAACAAAATTCATAAATGGCTTTTTAGAGAAATGCAAATATAGTGAAGAGGATTAAATTAACACTTCTGTGGGATCCCTGGCGGGATCGGGTTCCTTTTCCGGTTTCTTTTTCATCCTGTCGAAGCTCCGGTTGTATCCCCCCTCACCTATCAGAGGGAAAAGTGCCGGTGCAATATCGGCAATCGGGCTGTAGAATTTCGAGTGTTCAATAGTCTCTTTGGGGAGAAAGGATTTTTGCTCATCTATGGCATTGAGGATTACAAAAAAAACACTGAGGATCAGTACCGATTTAAAGAGGCCGAACACCATTCCGAGTACACGGTTCAGAAACCCGAGGGATACAGTTTCGACAAGTTTGTCGGCAATAATACCAATAAAATGAATTATAACAACTATCACCCCGAAAGTGACCAGGAATGCAATTAAACCGACGTACTGCCCGGTCATGTCGAACCAGTCGAATAGTTTCCCTGCCGTGAATGATGAAAACCTGATTGCACCCCATATTCCAAATATCAATCCGGCAAGCGAGGCAACTTCTCTCACAAATCCGTCAGTAAATCCCCGAAGTATGGCAATTATTAGAATTACAACTATTATGAGGTCGATCCAGTTCATCGATGTGATTATTGAAAGTGTGAAAGTAAAAAACAATCGGGAGGAATCAAAATAATAGAAGGGCGCAAGGGCTCAACGGCACAATGGCGTTAAGGCTTTAAGGTGTCAGGGTGTTAAGGTACTTTCGTATTAACTTCTCATCTCTCACCGCTTCTCCCCCTCTCCCATTCTCCCACTCTCCCCTTACCGCCCTCCCCCACTCTTCTTCGTGGGATTACAATTACTTCAGGATTTGCAATGAGGAAAAAAAGATATACTTTTGCCCAACAAACCGGTCCTATAGTTCAATGGATAGAACGGAGGTTTCCTAAACCTTAAATCCAGGTTCGATTCCTGGTGGGACTACCAATAACAATTATCCAAAGCCTTGATATACAGCAATATCGAGGCTTTCATGTTTAAGTGAACCGGACATTGCTGACACAAATTTATAATAAAGCTATTTAGTTTATAACACCTTGTGCGGTTGAAATCTTAATATATTTGAAATTCAATCACACGTACTCACCCC
>CAZKMH010000274.1:0-5310 GCA_964553395.1 uncultured Rikenellaceae bacterium
AGAACAATTTTTCATCTTTCAACCTGCAAATAGCTATCTGGCTATGGTTTACCGTGTTGTTTGCCAATTTTTCTGAAGCCATTGCCGAAGGCAGGGGAAAAGCCCAGGCAGTTAGTTTGCGAAAAAACCGCACGCAAACCATGGCTCGTAAAATTGTTAACAAACAGGAACTTCAGGTATCAGCAAATGAACTAAAGATTGGTGACTTAGTTATGTGCAAAGCCGGAGAATTAATCCCTTCAGATGGTGAGGTCATTGAAGGTATTGCCAGTGTTGACGAGTCGGCAATAACAGGAGAATCAGCCCCTGTTATCCGTGAAAACGGTGGAGACCGTTCTGCTGTTACAGGAGGGACCAAAGTAATCAGCGACTGGATATTAATACGTATTATATCAGAACCAGGCAACACCTTTATCGACCGGATGATTGCATTGATTGAAGGGGCAAAACGGCATAAAACACCCAATGAAATAGCCCTGTCTATACTTCTTTCGGGTTTATCAATTATTTTTCTTCTGGTTGTGGCAACGCTTCCTGCATTCTTCGGATACAGCCTTAAGCCTTCCGGGTTACCAATGTCTCAAAACTTAACAATTCCTGTACTGATTGCTTTGTTGGTTTGTCTTATTCCTACAACCATAGGTGGTTTATTAAGTGCTATCGGTATCAGTGGTATGGACAGGCTTATTCAGCGTAATGTTATAGCTACCAGTGGTCGCGCTATTGAAGCCGCAGGGGATGTTGATGTACTTTTACTCGATAAAACAGGTACAATTACCTTAGGCAACCGCATGGCTACCGATTTTATCCCGGTTAATGGTGTAACTGTTGAAGAACTTACCGATGCTGCCCAGCTTTCATCATTGTCGGACGAAACTCCTGAAGGCCGTTCAATCGTAGTACTTGCCAAAGAAAGATTCAATATCCGGGGCCGTGAAGTTCACCAGCTTAATGCAACTTTTATTCCCTTTACTGCACAATCCAGAATGAGCGGTGTGGATTATAAAACTAATGACAGCATAATACATCATGTCCGCAAAGGTGCATCGGAAGCCATTCGCACATTTATACAAAATAATAATAGTTTTTATCCTCAGGAAATTCAAAATATAGTTTCCGAATTGGCCCGAAAGGGGGCGACACCCCTGGTTGTGGCAGAAGATAAAAAAGTTTTAGGAGTTGTTCACCTTAAAGACATTGTTAAAGGTGGTATCAAACAGCGTTTTACCGAATTACGGAAAATGGGTATTAAAACAGTAATGATTACCGGTGACAATCCTTTAACGGCCGCTGCTATTGCAGCAGAAGCAGGGGTTGACGATTTTATGGCTGAAGCAACGCCCGAAGATAAATTGCGCCGTATCCGTGAAGAACAGGCAAACGGGCATCTGGTAGGCATGATCGGCGATGGCACTAACGATGCGCCTGCCCTCGCGCAAGCCGATATTGGCATTGCCATGAACTCTGGTACCCGGGCAGCCCGTGAAGCCGGAAACATGGTTGACCTCGACAGTAACCCCACAAAATTAATTGAGGTTGTGGGAGTTGGCAAGCAATTACTGATGACCCGTTGGTCACTCACCACCTTTTGTATTGCCAACGATCTGGCTAAATATTTCGCCATTATTCCGGCTATTGCTATTTCGCTTTATTCAGGCACAAACGGAACCGGCCCTCTTTCTGTCCTTAATATTATGGATCTGGGTTCGCCACAAAGTGCAATCCTGAGTGCAGTAATTTTTAATGCAATTATTATTATTTTATTAGTCCCGCTGGCTTTAAAAGGTGTTCGCTACAGACCAGTTTCAGCAAATATTGCATTAACCCGGAATCTGCTGATATTTGGCCTGGGTGGTATTATTGCCCCTTTTATCGGAATTAAACTTATTGATATTATAATTAACTTATAATAAGCCGAAAAAATGAAAACAATCATCATATCATTGAAAATATTTTTGTTTTTTACCATTCTAACCGGAATTATATACCCGCTTTTTATTACCGGGATTGCTCAGGTTGTATTTCCTTCAAAAGCAAACGGAAGCTTAATTATTGAGGGCAATAAAGTTACAGGCAGTAAACTTATCGGACAACAATTCGATAGTGTAATTTACTTTACATCACGCCCCTCCGCCAATGCATATAGTCCTTTACCATCAGGCGGTTCTAATTTCGGATTAACAAATCTGAAACTAAAAAACCTGGTTACCGAACGCAGAAACCGTTTCATTGGTTTTAATCAATTAGACAGCCTGATAATAGTTCCGTCCGAGATGCTTTTTGCATCGGGCAGTGGTCTTGATCCACACATTTCTCCTGATGCTGCCTTATTGCAGGCAGAGAGGATTTCTACTGCCCGTCATTTCGACCAAATTCAAAAAGATAAGCTATTACAAAGTATTAACAGACTAACAGAAAATCCTCAGTTCTACTGTCTTGGTGAAGATCGTATCAATGTGTTGATCCTGAATCTTGAACTTAACACGCTTGATAGAAACAAATGAATTAAGCAGTAAAAAGCAGATGCTATGAATCTTTCAATCCGTACAAAATTCACCCTTGGGATGATTTTCTTATTCATCATCATCCTGGTATTATCGGTTTCTTCAGCGTTTTATATGAATAAATTGTCAGATAAAACAAGTGCAATTCTGAAAGAAAACTATTTGTCTGTTGTTTATGCCCGGGAAATATCGGAAGGGATGATGAACATAAACCAGGAAATAACAACCTGTTTCTTAACCCATAAGGATCCTGATAGCTTAAAAATCCTGAAAGAATTGACCCTTATCAACAAAGCGTTGCAATCAGCGAAAAATAACCTGACAGAACCCGGGGAAGATAAACTTGTAGCCGCTATCGATACTGATGTTAATGAGTACCGTAACATAGTCATGCGTTCTTTGAAGCTTCCGGATTCTGAAAGCAATATTCTTTTTCTGCAGAATATATCCGGTGATCTTTATAAGAGGCTGGTGCATTTAATGCAAATGAACGGTACAGCTATTGAGGCAAAGACTGACGATGCAAAGATTGCAGCAAAAAATGCTTTGACTCAGATGACTATTCTTGCAACCTTATGTTTTCTGATAGGATTTAGTTTTACATTTAGTTTTGCCTCATATTTTAATGAAAGGTTTTTCCAGTTATACAATGGCATTAAAGAGATTGTTTCCAATAATTACGATCAACGTCTTTTCTTCAGCGGTAAAGATGAGTTTTACGAAATTTCAATGTTGTTTAATGAAATGGCCGAGAAATTAAAGAAAAACGCAACCATCCGAAATATTGATAATTGCGTTAAAACGACGTCGGCCTGGAGAGAATCGAACTCTCGACCCCATGATTAAGAGTCACGTGCTCTGCCAGCTGAGCTACAGGCCGGGAAAATCAAATTAAGGTGCAAAGTTAATGAATAAAGAGACATTTTAAATAAATTAAGTAATGATCCGATTGAAATAGTCCTGATTAAGTCACTAAATTTGTCTTAGTCTGAGATATATACACTTAAATCGTTGTTGGAGGTCTATGATAAAAATAAAAATAATTGACTCTGATAATATTAAAATATTACAAACGGAGGCAGGCCAGTCACTTTTGAATATTTTAAGGGGAAACGGTTATAATATTTATGCTCCCTGCGGAGGTAAAGGTAAATGCGGAAAATGCATGATCAACATCGCAGGTGAAGGCAATATGATGGCATGTTCGTACTACCCTGATAAAAATATTGAGGTTAGCCTGCCCACGAAAGAGGGAGGGAATATTTTAATCAGTCAGACTGAATTTCTGGAAAACATCCCATTTAAGAATAACAATAACCATATCAGCCTCAGACCATATGGAGCAGCAATTGATGTTGGTACAACAACTGTTGTCATTTATTTTCTGAACCTGCTCACAGGCCGGATTGAGAAAATAGCTTCATTTTTAAATCCTCAGAATATCTTCGGCGGTGATGTTATTTCAAGGATCACCTATTGCCAGGAACATCAAAATGGTTTAAAAGAACTGCAACAGGTTATTATCAATGCTATTAATAATGAGCTGGATAAATTCATTGAAAAGGCAAAAATCCTCAATGAGGATTTTGAAAAAATAGTAATAGCAGGCAATACAACAATGCTGCATCTAATTCTGGGTGAAGACCCTGTTTCCATTGCTCTGGCTCCTTTCACACCAAAATTTACAGGTATGCAAAAGAAAGAGGGTCATTCAACAGGTTTGAATGTGAATCGCGGAGCAGATGTTATTACCCTGCCATGTATTTCTGCGTATGTGGGGGCTGATATAGTCGCCGGATTATCTGTAATAAAACCATTATATAAAAATTATCTTTTTCTTGATATCGGGACAAATGGTGAGATGGCACTGGTTAAAGGTGAAAAAATATTTACATGTGCTACCGCTGCGGGTCCGGCATTTGAAGGTGCCTGCCTCTCCTGCGGAATGGGTGCGGTTAATGGCGCTATTTCTTCTTTTACCGGTCCGGACAAATATCAGGTCATTGGTAATTCGGTACCCCGGGGTATTTGCGGGTCAGGTATAGTTGATATTGCAGCATATATGTTATTGAATGGATTAATTGATAATTCCGGCTTGTTAAAGGAGACGTTTATAATACATCCGGGATCAAAAATTTATGTAACCCAGCAGGATATCCGTGAAATTCAGCTGGCAAAATCAGCAATATTCTCAGGGATCCGAACATTAATGAACACTGCACAAATGACATTTAATGATATTGATGCTTTGTATCTGGCAGGCGGCTTCGGAAATTATATAAATATCAACTCGGCCATAAAGATCGGATTATTGCCTGATGAACTTGGGAACAGGATCTTTCCTGTCGGGAATAGCGCTGGTATCGGGGCTCTTCAGTATTTGAAATCAGAAGACTTTGAAGAGAAGGTAAACATTACTTTGGAAAAGTCAGCATATCTTGAACTTTCGGACTCAGATGAGTTCACTGTTGAATTTGTAATGAATATGAATTTCCCCTGATTTCTTCACCGGTAAAAATGTTCAGTGGTTCTCCTGAGTTTTCGAAATTATCAGTTCTGCTATTTGTTCAAATGCAGTGACAACAACTTTGTTATTCTGACTGAAAACACTTAATCCCTGCTCGGCAGATTCTCCTACTTCCTTCACCAGTGGTATCTGCCCAAGAAGAATAGTATTGAATTCCTTTGCCAGTTTAAGCCCTCCTCCCTTCCCGAACAGATAATATACTTCCTCCGGATGCTTGTCCGGCGTAAACCATGACATATTCTCAATTACACCAAGGATCGGGACATTCAGGCCGGGATT
>CAZKMH010000275.1:0-2496 GCA_964553395.1 uncultured Rikenellaceae bacterium
CGTGGCCGACGACGGTTGCACCGACGAGACCGCGCAGGTTGCGGATGCCGCGGGCGCCCTGGTGATCCGGGTATCGGTAAACCACGGGAAGGGTCACTGCCTGCGCCTGCTGTTCGCGGAGGCCCGGAAGAGAGGATTCGACGCCGTCATCGCGCTGGATTCGGACGGGCAGCACGATCCGGCGGACATCCCGCGATTTCTCGAGGCCCATCGGGAAGACCCCGGATCCGTCATCGTCGGTTCGAGGATGGCCGAGGAAGGTGCGATTCCGGTCCACCGAAGAAATTCCATGCTGGTCGCCAGATTCTACGTCTGCCTCGCGGCCAACCGCTACATCGACGATACCCAATGCGGGTATCGTCTTTACCCGCTGTCCGTGGTGGAGTCGATCGCGCTTCACAAGGAACGCTACGTGACGGAAACCGAACTTCTCCTGAAGGTCGGGGACTCGGGAATTCCGATCCGCTCGTTGCCGATCCCCGCCGTCTATCATCCGGATCAGAAGACGTACTTCCGTTCCGTACCGGACGTGGCGGCGATTTCCGTCTACGTCATCTCCTACATCATGGTCAAGTGGGCGTTGGAGCTGTGGCGCCCGGGGGAGGTCAACACCTACAAGGGGCCCGGCTCCGGGCGGGACCGGTTTTTCCTTTCCCCCGCCATGGACAGGGCGTTCGAGAGCCTGATGGTGCCGGCCTGCATGCCGTTGAGCGCCTTGTACGGCGTCCTGTATTTCCTCATGCGATCCGTATTCGGCATCCGGGTGTTCGAGGGGCTGAAAGGATGCGGAATCCCGGTCGGAAAGGTGTTTCTGTCGACGATGATGCTTCCCCTGTTGCTGGTCGTTTCCATCATCGACCTTGTCGGGAACCGTATCGGCCTGCGCCCGGGCCTTACCTCCCGGTTCGTGACGAAATGGTACCCCAATCTCTGGAAATGACCGACCGCCTCCGCGTTCTCCCGTTCCTTGCGATCCTCGGGCTCGCCCTTTCGGCGTGGGGGTGCCGCTCCCCCTTTTTCCACCCGACGCGGGATCACGTTCCGGTTCCCGGACTGGAGAACATCGCGCGACAGGATGTCCGGTTCCCGTCGGAGGACGGCGTGCCGCTTCACGGCTGGATCCTGTCCCCGCGCGACCGGGTCTCCCGCGGGACGATTCTCTTCCTCCACGGCAACGCGGAAAACATCAGCTCCCACGTCCAGTCGGTCCTTTGGCTCGTCCGGGAAGGGTACACGGTCTTCGCATTCGATTACCGCGGGTACGGCTGGTCGGGCGGGGGGGCGCCGGACATCCCGGGTGTTCACCGGGACGCCCGCGCGGCGCTGTCGAAAATTCTCTCCCTTCCCGGGATCTCGGCGGATCGGCTCGTCGTGTTCGGTCAATCCCTCGGTGCGGCCGTCGCCGTCCACACCGTCGCCACCGCCCCCCCGGCGCGTCGTCCCCGCGCCCTGATCCTCGACAGCGCCTTCGCCGGCTACCGCCGGATCGTCCGGGAGAAACTTTCCTCCCCGATCATCACGTGGCCGCTGGCATGGCCTGTCAGCCGGTTCTTCGATGACGAATACAGCCCCGAGCGGTGGATCGGAAAGATCGCTCCCATTCCCGTCATCGTGATCCACGGGACCGCGGACCGGCTCGTACCCTACACCCACGGGAAGATGCTCTACGATTTGGCGTCGGACCCGAAGGGGATCTGGACGGTGGAGGGAGGGGGGCATGTGACGGCCCTGCGGAACCCCGAGGTACGCGGCCAGTTCCTCGCGTTTCTCGCCTCGGTCCTCCCGCCGGAGGGCGAAGGCCGCCCATCCCGGTGAGAAGGAGCGCTCCGGCTTGACAGCGAAATACCCGCGGGATAGTGTGTCCCTTTAGAAATCATCCCACAAGGAGGGTCGGTTATGAAGAGACTGTTTCTGGTCGCAGCGTTGGTGCTCGCCCTCGCCGTTCCGGCAATTGCCGCTCCGCCGAGCCAGATGAACTACGGTTGCGGCCTCGGCGCCACCGTGTTCAGGGACGGACAGGCCAACGACAGCCTGCTGCTCCAGTTGGTCGCCACCTTCCTGAACGGCCTCTGCGGAAACGGGACGTTCGGCATCACCTCGGGGACGTCCGACTGCGCAGAGCCCAAGAAGACCACCAGCATCGACCGGCTGAACGAATTTGCCTACCGGAACCTCGACGACCTCGCCCGCGACATCGCGGCGGGGAAGGGAGAGACCGTGACGACGGTCGCCGTCCTCCTGGACGTCCCGGTCGAGTCCCGGCCGGCCTTCTACCGGAACCTCCAGGCCCGGTTCACGGAGATCTTCCCGTCCCCGGCGGTCGAGACCGCCCACGTGGTCGAAGCGATCACGGCGATCGCGACCCAGGGCTGATCGCTCCTGATCGGTAGCGGAACGAAGACGGGGGCATGCATCCGGCGGGTGCATGCCCTTTCTCTTTTCCTGCTCGTTTTTCTCATCCTGGGGGGTCGGGTCCCCCCCTCGCAGGCCGCCGGG
>CAZKMH010000275.1:2506-5304 GCA_964553395.1 uncultured Rikenellaceae bacterium
CGAAGCCGACGAAGCGGTTCTGCGCCGGGTGGTCCCGGTGCTGAACGACATCGGTGGCCGTGCCGTTTACGCCGGCCATTCCGGACTGCTGACGCGCCGCATCCCGCTCAAACCGTCCCCCGCGTACCTCGCCGAACTGAAGGGACGGGCGAATTCCCTCGCTCTCCACGAGGATCCTTACTGGCGGATCCTGCTCCACGTCCGGCCGGGGATCGCGGGAACGCGAAGCCTCGTCGACGATCCCCGCTTCTTCCTCTCCCCGTCGGGGAAGACCGATCCGGCGGCGGAACTTTCCGCCACGCTCGACGGGCTGTTCGACAACACAGCCGTCCCCCCTTACTTCTGCCGCTTCCCGGCCCGGTACGCCTGGCTCGCCCGGTCGCTCGAGATCGACCCGACCCGGATCCCGCGGCCGCCGCCGTGCCCCGAGGTGGACAACATCCTGCGGACCATCGACGGCCAATCGGTCGCGATGGTCTTCGCGTCGGGCTACGTGAACTCCCCCGCCTCGATGTTCGGCCACACGTTCTTGCGGATCGATTCACGCCTCAAGACCCCCCTCCTCTCCTTCGCGGTAAACTACGCGGCGCTAACGAACCCGTCGGACGGAGGGATCGCCTTCACGGCCAAGGGGATGTTCGGGGGGTACCAGGGGTTCTATTCCGTCATGCCCTATTACGACAAGGTGCGGGAGTATTCCAACATCGACCAGCGCGACCTGTGGGAGTACTCCCTGAACCTGACCCCCGAAGAGGTGCGCCGCATGCTCCTCCACCTCGTCGAGATGAAGGATATCGCGACGGATTACTTCTTCTTCGACGAGAACTGCTCGTACGAACTGCTCTTCCTCCTCGACGCGGCGCACCCGGAGGCCCGGCTCACCGAAACGATGGACCGGTACTGGGTCATCCCGATGGACACGGTCCGCGCGGTCATCGGGGCGGGGCTCGTCGACAACGTCGTGTGGCGGCCTTCCCGGGCTCTCCGGATCCGCCACGCCCGATCCCTGCTTCCGGACCGCGAGTCGGATCTCGCCGTGGAGATCGTCGACGGGAAGTCCCCCGCCGGGACCGTCCTCTCCGAGCCGATCCCCGACGCGACGAAAGCGCGGACGCTCGACCTCGCCGCACTGCTGGCGCAGTACCGGATCGCGAAGAAGGGGATGGAGCACAAGGTTTTCCAGGAGCGATTCCACGCGATCCTGTCCGCCCGGACGCGGCTCGACTCCGTGGAGGAGGTGGCGAAGCCTCTCCCGATTCCCGCACCTCCGGAAGACGGGCACCGAAGCGCCCGGGCCCACATCGGCGGCGGATGGCGGGGGAGCGAAGGATTCCTGGAGGCAGGGATCCGCCCGGCCTACCACGACTACACGGATCCCCCGGAGGGGTACACCCAGGGGTCATTGATCGAGTTCCTGTCGGGAGCGGTACGGTGGTACCCGGAGGGCGACCGGGTCCGGCTGTCGCGACTCGACCTCATCCGGATCGAATCGCTCGATCCGTTCGACCGGATCTTCCGGAAGAAGTCGTGGAAGGTGCGCATGGGATTCGAGACGCGGGATTTCACCGGGGAGCGGGACGCCCTCGTTTCGTTCGCCGGGTGCGGGATCGGAGGAGCATTACGGCTTCGGGAGGAGGCGGTCGCCTACCTTCTGGGGGAGGTGGAAGGGGACTTCTCGCGGAGCTACCACAGCGCCTACCGGATCGGGGGAGGCGCATCCGTCGGGATCACGGCGGAGCCGGTCCGGGGGTGGCGGCTGCAGGTGGAAGGACGGGGGATCTGGGGAGCGATGGGAGAGACCCGGGAGGGGCCCGACCTGTCGGCTTCCCTCCGGCAAGGTTTCCGGATCGGGAGGGACCTGTCGGTGGGGGCGGACGTGTCCCGGTCGGTGACCCGCCGCGTTCATCGAACCGAAGGGACTCTCTCCCTCAACCGGTACTTCTGACGTAGCCGATCGATTTGATGGGGATTCCGTGCTTGTTCCGGGCGGCGCGGGTGGGCTAAAATGCTCGTATGCACACCATCCTGCTCAAGGTCACGGCCCTCTTCTACTTCGTCGGGGCGCTGGCGTACCTCCACTTCATCTTCACGCTGAACGAACGAAGCGCGAAGCTCGGGCGGATGCTGCTGCTGATCGGCGCCATCCTCCACGGGGCGGGGTTCGTCGCGCGTTACTTCGTCGCCGGATATACCCCGATCACGAGCCTCTTCGAGTCGCTCTCCTTCTCCGCCTTCGCGATCGTGTGCGTCTTTCTCGCCTTCGAACTCAGGTACCACCTCCGGGCGCTCGGCGCGTTCGTGGCGCCGCTGGCCTTTGCGTTCAGCGCCTCCGCTGCCTTCCTCCCGGGGGAGGTACGGGCGCTGGCCCCCGCGCTCAACTCTTACTGGCTCCCCGTCCACGTGACCCTCCTTTTCTTCGGCAACGCCGTCTTCGCCGTGGCGTTCGGAGCCGCGATCATGTACCTGCTGATGGAGAGGGAGCTGAAGCGGAAAAAACTGGGGGCGATCTTCAAGCGGCTGCCGTCGCTCGACGTGCTCGACGACATCAACTACCGGTGCATGACGATCGGTTTCCCGCTCCTCACCCTGGGGATCATCACGGGATCGATCTGGGCGGAGTACGCCTGGGGCTCCTACTGGAGCTGGGACCCGAAAGAGGTCTGGTCCCTCATCACGTGGCTGCTCTACGCCGCGCTGCTCCACGGACGCATGACCGTCGGCTGGCGCGGACGCAAGGCGGCGATCCTCGCCATCGTCGGGTTCTGCGCGATCCTGTTCACCTTCCTCGGCGTGAACCT
>CAZKMH010000276.1:0-5296 GCA_964553395.1 uncultured Rikenellaceae bacterium
CAAATAATAATGAAAACTGGCAGAACGCAAAACTTTTTTCAAAAGATCTGAGTACAAAAATGAATGATGGACTGGTAACTTTTAACAGCAGAGGTGATACTATTTATTATTCAAGGAATCTGGAAGTCAATGGTAAATTAGAGGTTCTCTCCAGTCCTAAGAATAAGCTGGGTATTTTTACTGCTGCTCTTGTTGGCAAAAAATGGACAAAAGTTAGGGGATTAAGGATCAACAATGAATGGTATAATGTTACCGCACCGTCGCTTTCGCCGGACGGGAAAAGATTATTTTTTGTCTCTGATCAACCGGGAGGGTTTGGTGGGTCAGATCTTTATTACTGCAATTGGAAAGGTGGTTATTGGAGCGATCCGGTAAATCTTGGTCCGGTAATAAATTCACCCGGGAACGAATCATATCCATTCATCAGTCCATCAGGAGAACTATTCTTTTCTTCTGACGGACTCCCTGGTCTTGGAGAAAAGGATATTTACTTTTCGCGATTTTCCGATACGGCATGGATTATCCCTATCCATCTTGACCCTCCGGTCAATTCACAATTTGATGATTTTGGCATAATTACTGACGAACTCATGAATTCAGGATATTTCTCATCAAACAGGAATAATTCAATAGATATATTTCACTTTACGACAAATTTACCTCAGATCTTATATTCTGACATTCAACGGGAAAATCAATATTGTTTCATGTTTGCCGACTCCGGATCAATTGTTATTGATACTGCCAATCTTATTTATAAGTGGTATTTTGGGGACGGAAAATCGGCGAGCGGGGCTACTGTCAGACATTGCTATTCAGGTTCCGGTGATTATAATGTCAGACTTGATATCGTTGACAGAGGTTCCGGAAAACTCTTTTTTACAAAACTTTCTTATAATCTTAAACTCCGGGATTATGTACAGCCATATATTAATTCTACCGGAGTTGCTATCATAGGAGATGCCGTTGAATTTGACGGACTTAAGTCCTACCTGCCCGGATTTGATATTTTAAGTTACTCATGGGATTTCGGAGACGGCAACAGATTATCAGGTGAAAGCGTTAAACATTCTTATAAGAAGAAGGGAGAATATAATGTCAATTTGGAACTAAAACTAAAAGACTCAACCGGTAATATTCATAAGACAGGTGTTTTAAAGAAAATATTAGTTGTCACTGATCATCAGGAAAGAGCTTCATACCTGGCGAAAAAAAATTCTGTGAAAACTGCAATACCGGATATAAGGTATTTTGAAAATGCTAAATTAAGGATTGAATATTCTGCAGAAACTGAAATTCAAAAGGATGCTGTATTTACGATTGAGCTAATGTCATCGAAAAATAAAGTTGGTTTAAAAAGCAGTAACTTCAGGAATATACCTCAGAAGTATAAGATAAAGGAAATAATTAATCCGGCTGATAATATTTATAGTTATGCAGTTGATCAGCAGATAAGTTTGATGGCAACATACCCGGCATACAGGGAATTGCTTGCCCTGGGATTTAGAGATGCCAGGATCAGACTCCTTGTTCTTTCAGACCCTTTTGAAAAGGAGCTGCACAACCTGAATAAGATATACGGTCCATTTGCTGAATCTTATTTCGATAGCTCTGATGAGCTGACATCAAATGCATATATTATGCTTGATAAGATAGTAAAACTAATGGAAAAATATCCTGCTGTAAAGCTTGAAGTTGCAGTTTACTCTGATAATATTGGTACTGAAGAAAGCAATCAGAAATTATCGCAAAGACAATCGCAAATACTTGTTAATTATCTTATTAACAGGGGAATAAATCCAACAAGACTTATTTCAACAGGTTTTGGCGAATCCAAACCAATTGCATCCAATTTTCTTGAAAAAAACAGAAAACTGAACCGGCGGATCAACTTTATAATTAATAATTGACCTCTTGTGCGGTTGGAATTTTAATATATTGATTAAGCTGATTTGACTATATTCTGAAAAACCATCAGGAAATGATTTTGACCTGATCAATAGGGAATAAGAATAAACCAATAGTAAACTAAACCAAAAGTTTCCCTGAGAGTATTAAACACCTTATATTTCATAGAAGAGTGTTCTTTATAGTCCGGAAGTGAAATGATTCCAATTTCATAATTTTTATTAAGGATTTTATTGTATGTCATCCAGGTTCGCATGGCATGAGTACCTTCAGTAACAATATTTATTCCGTTTACCTTAATATTTGATGTTTTGAGCCAGTCGCGAAATGCCAATGCACTTGAAAGGGTTCTGTTAATTCTGACCCTTTTACCCGGAATAGCTAAAATTAATGAAGAATCGATCCCTAGTGATAAAAGAGCGTTCCTGGCTAATTCAGCATGCGAATTAAAATTGTTGCTGAACCTTCGCTTTCCATCCAGTTCACCAATATCGTATTCAGAATTATACTGATAGGAGATATGAGTATCGTGATCAAAAACTATTTCTTTTACATACAAATTCCGGTCAACATACTCTTCAAATTTATCATTATCGAATTGAACCAAAACGGAATCAATCTTTTCTGATTTCCCTTTCCAGGTTATCTCATATAGTCTCTTCTGTTTACCGGCATAAAAATCAGCAACCATCGAGTCATTGACAAAGACATTAAAATGTGCACAATTTTCCTCTTCCATATCGCTATAAGCATCAATTGCAATAATATGGTCCTGGCCGGCATCGATTTCCTTCAACCTGTCATAAGTATAAAAAATCAGGTATCCATTCATAGAAACCTGGAAATATCCTGAAATTCTGATACCTGTTGTTATAATATAATCATACCCATTGTTTAAAAATTCATTATTGGCCATTTCAATTTCATCAGGAAGAAGCCAGCCTTCAACAAGAAGTAAGTTCGCCCTGACCCTGGCTGTTTTAGACAGGTGGTCTGAAATGGAATAAATTACCGGAAGAAAAAGGATGCCTGACAACAATAATAAAATAAGTAAAGTGATAATCAGTATTTTCTTTTTCTTAAACATCAGAAACTGTTTTATTTTCAAAGATAACAGATAGAATTCAAATGTATCGTTCTATGAATTTCAGGCACTTAAATTATTTAATTATTCCCCGGACCGTATTGGGGCAAAACACGGATCGTGGTTTCAGGTGTGAGGAACATTTCCCGGCATTGAAAATATCATTGCTTATTACTCTGATTTGTTTATCTGCAATTACTATTTCATATTCCCAGACCCTGACGCCGACATTTAGCAATGTAGACTATGTTGGAAACAATGTTGCTAACCAAAAAATGGATATATACGTCCCATCCGGATTAACTTTACCTGCACCTGTTATCGTTTTTATTCACGGTGGTGGCTGGTCCGGTGGAAGCAAAGGCCCGGACAATGTTCCTTACTTTCAACAGTGTTATGATAACGGGTTCATTTGTGCTGATATTAATTACCGATTGTCGACAGATTCTGTCTGGCCGGCACAGATTGAAGATTGTAAGACAGCGATAAGGTTCTTAAAAGCAAATGCAAAAACATATAATATTGATATTTGTCGCTTTGGTGTAATGGGTGAATCGGCAGGCGGTCATTTAGCTGCTATGGTTGGTACAAGTGCCGGGGTGAAAACCCTGGAGGGATTGCACCAGGGGCACGCCAATCAATCCAGCCGTGTTCAGGCAGTGGTTGACTTGTTTGGACCTGTTGATTTTTTAAAAGAGGATGGTCACTACCCGGCTTCATGCGGATCAAGCGGACTTATCCACGAATACAGCTCTTTTGAAACACTCCTGCTTGGAATTGACTACCTGCACACCCATCAGGAAATTGTAAAGACCGCAAACCCGGTGACTTATATCACAACTGGCGACGCGCATTTTTTCATCATTCATGGTGCCGAAGACTGTATTGTTCCACCTCATCAAAGCAGAATTTTAGATAGTGCTCTTACAGCAGCAGGTGTTCCGGCCGATACATTCATTATCGCAGCAGGGCAAAATCATGGTAATCCCTATTTTAAGGATCAAGTTCGTACAACACTATACCATAATTTCTTCATAAAATATCTCTCAGTTCCTTGCTCGTCAATTGGTATTATAGACACCTTCTTTCAAAATATTTCTGTTTTTCCCAACCCTGCCACAACTGAAATAAAAATCGACCTCCCTTTTATAAATAATTTCACTTTAGAATTCATGGACACTTATGGAAAAACAGTTTTAAAAACACAGAATCAGAACACAATAAATATTTCGAAATTGAAAATTGGAATTTATTTTCTTCGGGTGACTTCTGAAAACAAAACCCACACCCTGAAAATTTTAAAACAGTAACAAAATGGTCCCTCTGAAATTTTCAATTTAAGATCATTGTATCACAATATCCGCTAATGCAAATTAAATCATCAAATATTTTGCTTTTAGCTATTCCTGCAGTATTTGTCTTTCTGTTTATTACCCGGAATACAATTTTAAAATCATCAATAAACAGAATCAGAAACAGATTAATTAATGGCAGAACTGTAGAAAGTGAATTTCAAAGGAATAATGTCAGATTAAAGTTCAGGTATTTTGAACCAGTCACCAAATCCATATGCCCCTTATTAGTGATACTTCATGGAGCAGGCGAGAGGGGTTCTGATAACATTAAGCAACTGGATTATAGTACAATCATGTTCATCAAAGAAATAAGAAAGAAGTACTCACCTTTGATTTTGCTGCCACAATGTCCGTCAGATAACGTCTGGACAATTAATCCAAAAAGGCCATTTAATAACTTTAATCTGGATTCAATTCCGGTAAGTCCAACTCTGGAAATTGTCAGGGATATTATTTTAAAACTGGTAAAAGAATACCCTGTTGACGCAGGCAGAATATATATCATTGGATATTCAATGGGAGGAACAGGAACCTGGGAAATGATTTTAAGAAATCCCGATCTTTTTACTGCGGCTATTACCATATGCGCAGCATCGGATCCCTCAAAAGTCTCCCTGGTAAAGAATATTCATATTTGGGCATTCAGTGCAGAGAACGATCAAATCTATGATTACAGGGAGACGGAAGAAACAGTGGAAAAGCTGAAAGAGTATAACAGTGACATGAAATACACTTTGTATAGAAATCAGGGGCATAATATATGGGGTCTGATATTTAAGGATCCGGAAGTTTCAGAGTGGCTCTTTTCGAAAAGGAAAAATGAATAAAGTATTAAGTAATCTGATTAGTTGAATTAAATAATATGACTATCGGCAAGGCGCATTTATGAAATATAGGGGAAGGAGCGCAAAGCCTTTCCCCCTTGGGGGAAACGGGAAAGGGGGTTTAA
>CAZKMH010000277.1:0-5285 GCA_964553395.1 uncultured Rikenellaceae bacterium
CTTTGTTCCGTTTCTTTTGAGCTTGTCGAAGTGTCTGTCGAACCGTTCAAACTCAACGAAAAAATCACTCTGAGGGAAATAGTTGTCAATGAGTCCGACGCTATCACTCTTGTCGAGGCTGGCAAGGAGGTTATTACCGGTATCTTTTATGGCTTTCAGATGTCTTACAGCAATGTATCCTCCCACACCAATCAGACCGAAATTTTTTTGAATTGAATCCATTTTCCGAGCCTTTATTATTAAATGCGTATTAATTTTAAATTAATTTTGTAACAATGTTATTCTCAAGATGATATCTTTCTTTGCTCTCGGGGCATACCGCATATCCCATATCATTGAATTTTAACCGGTGTCCGTATTCGCTTATCCACCCGACCTGCCTTGCAGGATTCCCGATAACAAGTGCATATGGTTTGACATCCTTTGTGACCACTGCCCCGGCTCCCACAAAAGCATACCTGCCTATTATATTACCGCAGATGATTGTTGCATTGGCACCGATAGAAGCTCCCTTTTCGACTATTGTTGTCTCATAATTGTCCCTGCGTATGATCTCACTGCGGGGATTAATTATATTTGTGAATACCATGGAGGGCCCCAGGAATACATCATCGTCGCAAATAACTCCGGTATAGATAGATACGTTATTCTGGACCTTTACATTTTTGCCGAGCCTGACTCCCGGAGAGACAACAACATTCTGTCCCAGATTACAGTTCTCACCGATTTCCGAACCTGCCATAATATGGGTAAAATGCCAGATTTTTGATCCCTTGCCGATTATGCAGCCTTCATCAATAACTGCCGTTTCGTGTGCAAAAAAATCCTTCTTCATTGTAATTACCTGTTAAAGTATTTCAAAACAGTTTGTACTATATGGTCAAGCTGGTCCTGTTCCAGATCGGGGTGCATGGGCAGTGACAATACTTCCCTGCATAACTGCGTGGTGACAGGGAAATCATTTTCACCATATCCCAGGTATCGGTAAGCATTCTGCAGATGCAAAGGCCCCGGGTAATAGATCATGCTCGGAATTCCGGCTGATCCCAGGAATTCTTTAAGCTCAGCTCTTTTTCCGTTTTTTACCCTTATAGTATACTGGTGAAATATATGCGAGGAATAGGGACTTCTTTCAGGGATGGTCACAAACTGGCATCCGGAGAATGCTTCATCATAGAAATCAGCAGCAGATACTCTTGAGGCATTGAAGCGGTCAAGATGACCAAGCTTTATCTTCAGAATTGCAGCCTGTAACGTATCAAGCCTGGAATTGATCCCGATATCATCATGATGATACTTTTCCTTCATGCCATGATTTGCTATGCTTCTGATCTTTTGGGAGAGATCAGCATCATTTGTGTACAACGCACCCCCATCACCGTAGCATCCCAGGTTTTTTGAAGGGAAGAATGATGTTGTTCCGATAGTGCCTATTGTCCCTGCTTTTTTTCTGGTACCGTCGGGGAATATATAATCAGTTCCGGTAGCCTGGGCGGCATCTTCAATTACAAACAGATTGTGTTCCTTTGCAAGCTTCATTATGCCGTCCATATCGGCACACTGACCGAAAAGATGAACGGGCACTATTGCTTTTGTACGTGGAGTGATGGCTCTGCTGATCGCATCGACTGAGATATTATAATAATGAGGATCGGGATCCACCAGTACCAGCTTCAGCCCAAGCAGGGCAACAACTTCAACAGTGGCTATAAAGGTGAAATTGGTTGTTATCACCTCATCACCCGGGGTAAGACCGAGAGCCATCATTGCGATCTGTAAGGCATCAGTTCCGTTTGCACAGGAGATAACATGGTTTACTGCCATGTATTTCTGAAGCTCCTGTTCAAACAATTTTACTTCAGGTCCTTTAATAAAAGCGGTGGATTTAAGTACTGATTTTATGGCCCCATCGATTTCAGGAGCTAATTTTTCATACTGAGCCCTTAAATCGACCATTTGTATTTCCCTCATAAAAAGCGGTAATTTTAGAAGTACGAAGATAATTATTTTAAAAATAATCATTTCACAATAACCACTGATGATCCCCCAATGACTCTCTGTGTATTCTTTTCCACAGAGATATTCACACAAGTTCATTCAATATGTTAAGATTTTGTTTATTTTTGTATTGATAAAAGAGTGTCACAGGTGGATATTACAGCTTTTGTTCGCGAACTACTTTTCAGCCACGATTGTGTGATCGTACCGGGTTTCGGTGGATTAATAGGTAACTACACACCTGCGCGGATTGATAAAAACACATTTACCTTCCATCCGCCTTTCAAGCAGATCTCATTCAACAGGAATCTTAACCATAATGACGGACTTCTTGCAGGAAGGATCTCGGGATCATTGAAAATAAACTATATAGATGCACTGAGGAGTGTTGAGGAATTTGTTACTTCAGTGAGAAAGAAACTTGAAAGAGGTGAGAAAATAGTTTTCGACAATATCGGCAGCTTTACAAATAACCAGGAAGGGAATATTCAGTTTGAGCCCGACCGGAGTGCAAACTATCATCTTGGTTCTTACGGACTTGAAATGTTCCAATTCTCTCCTCTCGAAGGATATGATGTCAGGAAACAAATCACCAGGCATATTGATAAAGTACCGGTACATCACTCTTCAATGCGGAAGATCCTGTGGCGGGCTGCTGTAATTTTGCCGCTGCTTGCGCTGATGGTTGCAGTCCCGCTGAAGACAAACCTTTTTAAACCGAAGCTGGAAACGACAAATCTCAATCCGCTTGTGGCGGTTGAATTTGAGAACAATAAGAAGGCTATAGATGAAAAGACTCCGGCTTTACCTGCAAAGACAGAAGTTACCCGGGCTCAGCCTGCAGAAGAAACAATAACAACAGAAACACCACCGGCTGAACCTTCCCGGATCACAAATTACAATAGTGATGGTTACTACCTGATTGTAGGAAGCTTTAAGTCGATGGAAAATGCCGGTCAACAAGTTAATAAACTGAAGAAAGAAGGATTTAATCCTGAAATCATATCAGCTGCAAACGGCTTTTTCAGGGTCAGTGCAATGAAATGCAATGATCTTGCAACTGCACTCTCCAGTAAAAATAATATTGCCAGGAAATTCCCGGGAACCTGGGTGAAGAAGATTTAACCTCTCCCCCGGAAGAGAGGGTGTGAGTGAGATTATTTTATCATACTCCCGTTACTCACCTTTTCGAGCGGCGAAACCAGAACAAGCTTTCCGTTTTTATCCTCAGCCATAAGGATCATCCCTTTTGACTCAATCCCTTTGATCGTTCTGGATTCGAGATTTGCGACTATCGAGATCTGCTTCCCGATCATATCCTGCGGCTCAAAATATTCCGCAATACCGGACACTATCGTCCGGATATCGATGCCGGTATCAATCTTAAGCCTGAGGAGTTTGGTTGTTTTCGGAACCTTTTCGGCTTCAAGAACGGTAGCTGTTCTTATATCTATTTTAGTAAAATCATCAAATGAAACCGGATTCTTTGCCGTAATAGCCGCTGTACCTGCCGGCTCATTTGATTTTTTTGAAGCCAGAAGTTTATCTACCTGGCGGCTGATCTCCTCATCCTCAATCTTTTCAAACAGTAATCCCGGTTTGTTTATGATATGACCGGGCATAAGAAGGTGAGTTTCCCCTGCCTGATCCCATTTCACCTCACTGAAATTAATCCAGCTCCTGAGCTTTTGCATCGAGAAGGGTAGGAATGGTTCAAGAATAATTGTCAGGTTGGCCGTTATCTGGAGGGCGATGTTCAATATGGTTTTCACTCTTTCCTGATCTGTTTTAATCACCTTCCAGGGTTCAGAATCTGCAAGGTATTTATTACCAAGTCTTGCCAGGTTCATAGCTTCTTTCAACGCCTCACGAAACCTGTAGCTTTCAAGGCTGGTTTCAACATTCTGCCTGATTTTCAGGATTTCACTGAGCACGCCGTCATCTTCAGGTGTTGTCCGGCCTCTTTCAGGAACTTTACCATCATAGTAATTTTTCGTGAGCACCAGGGTTCTGTTAACAAAATTGCCAAGGATTGCAACCAGCTCGTTATTATTCCTTGCCTGGAACTCTTTCCATGTGAAGTCATTATCTTTTGTTTCAGGTGCGCTGGCGCAGAGAGAATATCTTAGCACATCCTGCTTCCCCGGGAAATCAGCGAGATACTCATGCAGCCAGACCGCCCAGTTTCTCGAAGTGGAGATCTTGTCACCCTCAAGGTTCAGAAACTCGTTTGCCGGTACATTATCCGGGAGAATAAAACTGCCCTCGGCTTTAAGCATGGCCGGGAATATAATGCAATGGAATACAATATTATCCTTGCCGATGAAATGGATCATCTTTGTCTCTTTATCCTTCCAGTATTTTTCCCAGTCGGGGGTAAGTTCCTTTGTAGCGGAAATATATCCTATCGGTGCGTCAAACCATACATAGAGCACTTTGCCCTTCGCATTTTTCACCGGGACAGGCACACCCCAGTCGAGATCACGGCTGACAGCCCTTGGCTGCAGACCCTGGTCGAGCCATGATTTACACTGCCCGTAAACATTTGTTTTCCATTCTTTATGCTGCTCGAGGATCCATTTTTTGAGCCAGGGCTCATATTTGTCGAGAGGAAGATACCAGTGAAGCGTTTCCCTCAGCACAGGCTTGCTTCCGCTTATTGTTGAGTGAGGATTGATAAGGTCGGAAGGGCTCAGTGAGGTTCCGCACTTTTCACACTGATCTCCATAGGCGCTCTCATTGCCGCACCGGGGGCACGTACCCATGATGTATCTGTCGGCCAGAAATGTACTGGCTTCCTCATCATAGTACTGCTCGGATACCTTTTCAGTGAATTCACCTTTATTATAGAGGTTAAGGAAGAAGTCGGAAGCAGTTTCGTAATGGATTTTATTTGATGTTCTTGAATAAATATCGAAAGCTATTCCAAACTCCATGAAAGCTTTCTTGTTGATTTCGTGATACCTGTCCACTATCTCCTGTGGTGTAACACCCTCATTCCTTGCTTTGAGTGTAATGGGAACACCGTGCTCATCCGAGCCGCAGATGGAAATAACATCTTCACCCTTCATCCTGAGATACCTTGTAAATATATCGGATGGTACATAAACTCCGGCAAGGTGACCAATATGAAGTGGTCCGTTGGCATAAGGCAGTGCGGAAGTGATCAGATATCTTTTGTATTTCTTCATAACTCTGATAATGAACTGACAGCGATTTTTTAAACGGACAAAGATAATAAAAAATGGTGCAATGGCTCAACGGCACAACAGTACAAAGGCAGGAAA
>CAZKMH010000278.1:0-5274 GCA_964553395.1 uncultured Rikenellaceae bacterium
GATGTTTCATTTACAGTTGATGAGGTCGCAGAATTTATTGTCAGGGAGGACAGCACAATTCAGCTGATCGACCTGAGATCGCCTGAAGAATTCAGAAAACAGACAATTCCGGGAGCTGTCAATATCCCCTACCACGACCTGATAAATACAGATCCGGATATCTGGCTCAACAATAAAAACATAAGGAATATTTTTTATTCAAATGGTAACATTGAACCGGATTATGCACTTGTTTATGCCAGGGGGCTGGGATATACAAACAGTTTTGTAATGGCCGGCGGAATGACGGAATGGATCAACACAGTCATTGAGACAAAGTTCGAAGGTGACAGGATCACAGCAAGGGAAAATGCATTGTTTGAAGTAAGAAGAAGAGCCGGTGAAATGTTCACGGAGTTAAACAATTTGCCCGACAGTCTTAAAACCCGGTTCCTGGAATCGAAAAAGTTTTCGGCAAAAAAACTTGATGGCGGATGCCAGTAAATAAATGAAATATCAGAAAGGACGATGAAATTTCTAAAACAAAACTGGCTGGTTATTTCGATATTCTTACTGGTGTCATTACTGGTTCTGATAAGAACTTTCAGTCATAAGAATTTCAGATATGATGCCGTAAAATGGGCAGCACCGTCAGCACTCGGGACAAACATCCTTACTGAGGATCAGATACCGGCTTTAAGCGGTGACAAACTTCTGATTAACCTTGGAAATAAAGCAATATCCAATCAGCAATTCCGGGATATTACATTGGATATTAATCCTGAATCGCTTCTTGAAAAAACAAACCTCAAACTTATCCGCAGGAATAAAGGCCCGGTTATTCTGTATTCTGAGGAAAGCTCCGTATCAGCCAGGGTATGGATGGTTCTCAGTGAGATGGGTCTGAAAAATATCTATATTCTTTCAAATGATGCGACAATAAATAACCGATAGGGTTTATAGCACGATGCGATCCCTCACTTCGTTCGGGAAGGGATCTCTATTTTACCACCGGATAATCGTTGGATTCAGAAAGCGTGAATGGCAGCCATGATAATACATTTTTCTGTTTGACCATCTTGTCATACATGAAGCTGTTGTTTCCATACTTCAATGTTCTTGCATCGTAGCCGAAGAGCCGCAGGAACGCAGTCGCAAATCCTGAATTGTGTCCGGTCCCGCAGTAAATCACCACAGTTTTGTCAAACGGTATTGTAGACATCATGTCGGGGAAGCCGAGTGTTGATTCCGGCTTATACCTTACTGCGCCGGGGATATGACCATCGTCATATTTATCCTTTCTCTCAAGGTTTATTAGGAAATACTTCTCCGGATTACCGAAAATTTCATCTGCTGTGATCAGGATATCTCCGGTCCCATCCTTAAAGAGCTTTTTGAATCTTTCATCTCCAATCTCCTTTCCTGTTTTAAGACCGGTATTTAGTTCCGGCATTCCTTTGGGCTGTGGAGTCTCATTGAGGGTAATTTCCAAACGATCTTCATATTTTCCGGATATATCTTTCAACCAGCCTTCCTGTGCATAATTCTTATTCCAACCGCTCATTCCCCAGCGCATGGCAAAAACATTTCCATATCCCATCATTCTGAGCAGTGAAGTAGCATAGCTTGATACCTGACCGTCATCACAGACCAGAATTATTTTATCAGATTCAAAAGGCTTGATACCAGCTTGAAAATACTCCGGAAGCTCATTAAACTTTTTATTTACAGCCCCTTTGATATGACCTTTTGAAAATAATTCAGGCGACCGGAGATCCAGGATCAGATTATTTTTACCCAGCTCTTCGAAAACAAATGATGCTTTAATAAGACTTGGAAAGAACTGACTGTTAACATAATCCCCGTTCTCCTCCAGATCCTTAAGTAAAAGCATGGTTTCCTGACCTATGACAGGCGGAGCGGTAATTTCTTTAGGGAGTTCAGATTTTTTTTCACTTTTATTCCCGGTGCAGCCTACTGCAGAAGCTGCAAGAAATAAAAACAAAAAAGGATACAACCCTGATTTATAACTCATGTTTTAACCGGATATTTCAGTTACTCGGAAACAACCATCCTGTCCCTGTCATATCTGATCGTTTCAATGCGATTACCCTTTTCATCGTATTTGTATTCGGTAATTGCGACACCATTCGCAGGATTATTAATAATATTTCTCTCCTTGTCCATGTTCTTTGTTTCAATCAGAGCACCATGCTTATCATAAGTATTTTGAGTCACAGGTATACTTTTCCCACCAACATATTCATTATCCTGATCATAAACTTCAGTTTCCAGAACATACCCGTTCTCATCATACCTGCTGATCCTCCTGGACCATCCCCAGTAAAGGTTTGACATTTGTCCGGTTACATTAAAAACCGAAAAACTCTCGACATCGCCGAATTCATTCGGATCAAATTCAAAATACGAAACACCGATATCGCCACAATTCTCGGCAATACAGTTATACAGGGTATCTCCCATATAATTGGCCATTCTCACGACATAACCTTTGTCGTTATAAGAAAATCTGAGTTCATAGAATGGACAGAATGGATTCATTATAGTCTCTTCATTTGCCAGGTTATATCTTTTTTCCTGCACCATTCCGTCATCAAGAACAGCCCATACATATGAATGGATCTTATTCCGGTTCTCGACCGGCTGTCCGTTTTTGTCGAAGAATTTAAGGCCGGTTCGAATACCTTTATCATCCAGAGCATATTCCCAGGTAAAAACACCGCCCGATTCTACAGGCTGGTTATTCTCGTCAAAAAAGTGCTTAATCTGTTTATTGTCTGAATATTCGTAGGTTATTTTTGCTGCACCGCCCATTGAGGAATACGCCAGCGGTTCATCACCTCTTACAAATTCAACTGACATAAGACGACCTTCATTGTCATATGTGAATTTATAATTATTGATTTCTGAAGCCTCCTCAGGAGTTAACTCGC
Organism: uncultured Rikenellaceae bacterium; assembly: GCA_964553395.1. Lineage (GTDB taxonomy): Bacteria > Bacteroidota > Bacteroidia > Bacteroidales > VadinHA17 > LD21. The sequence goes on from CAZKMH010000278.1 coordinate 2,934, forward strand.
GCGATCCCCTTTCAAGGTCCCATGGTGTTTCACTGAACAACAGGTTCCTGTAATAAACAGTTCCGGGATTTGTACTTTTCTTTGCCGGAGCCTGGTTACAGGCCGGCAATCCTGCAATTATAATTGCAACAACACTTAAAAGCAATACTATTTTTCCTGATTTCATAATTCAAATTTTCGACAAATTTATAATTAATTTCTGACAGATAAGATAAGCTCTTTTTGGAGCCCTGTTAAACAGTTTTTTTTGTTTAACTTTTAGCCGTAATTGTTCAATAAATAAAATCGTAATAACAATGAAAACCAGACTTGCATTATTATCATTTATTGTAATTTTTGCAGCCTCAAAATTGTATGGGCAGACCACTGACAATTGTGTCACAGGTGTTATACTTTCCGGCTACTCGGAAAGGGCATATTCGACAGAGCCTGTAACTGACCAGCAGCTCGATATGATCCTGAAATGCGGTATCAAGGCTCCCAGTGCAAGGAACAACCAGCCCTGGAGATTCACAGTGGTAAAGGACGACACCCTGATGATGGAGGTCATCAACAATGTGGTTCCCGGGAATGTGTTGATCATCATTTCAGGAATTGCATCGGAAAGCGGGGCAACCCCCGATTTCGATTGCGGCCTTGCAACGGAAAGTATGTTTGTAGCCGCCCACAGCCTTGGTTTGGGCGCCCGGATATACGGCGGTCCGGTAGGGAACATCAACTCAAAGAAAGAAGCCTTTCAGATCCCGGCAGGGTACAAGGCTGTGATTGTCTTGCGAATAGGGAATGTCGACAAAAGTGTGGATGCAGTTTCAGCGGCAACACCAAGGAAGAGTACTGAAGAGATCATAAATTTCCATACTAGATTTTAATCCCCATTACGGTAATATCATCAACCTGATCATGTCTTACAAACTGGCCGGTTAATCCCATCCATTCAATCAGCTTTTGATTAAGGATCTCTTTTTGATCAAACATTATATTATTTTGGACTTCAACAAGAAGTTGTTTAAATTGTTTTGATAAGAATTTCCTGCCGCTTTCCCCACCAAACTGATCAACATATCCATCCGTAAACAGATATAATAGATCGTCTTTACACAGCTTCAACTCGTGATTTGTAAATGATTTGCCCGCTTTAGGACTGATCCCGATAGGCATCTTGTCAGGTTTAATTTCCTTTAATGTGCCTTGTCGTATCAGGTAAAGAGGATTATTAGCTCCGGCATATTGCAGTCTCATTTTCTCTGTATTGATAATGCACAACGATATATCCATACCATCTTTTGCTTCACCTTCCCGGCCGGTTTGTCTTAGACTGAGTATTACTTTTTCCCGGAGTTCATTAAGTATTTGATTTGCCTTAAGTACATCACTTGAATTTACCACATCTCTTAATAATGCACTACCCAGTACACTCATAAAAGCCCCCGGTACTCCATGACCGGTGCAGTCAGCTACCACAATAATTATCTCGCCGTGCTTATGAGTCACCCAGTAAAAATCACCGCTGACAATATCTCTGGGTCTGAATAAAATAAAATGTTTGGGAAGAAGATATTTGACAACCTCATCCGGCGGTAAGATGGCAGTTTGAATTTGTCTTGCATACTGGATACTTTCAGTTATGGAACGCTTCTGCTCAAGTATCATATCCTTCTGTCTGGTTACCAGATCCCTCTGTACTCCGATTTCATCCCTTTGTGTTTCTATTTCATCCCTTTGAGTCGTGATTTCTTTATTCTTCTCATGCAACATCTTATAGTTTTTCTCAATTACATCACTCTTCTTTCTCAGTTCATTCTGAGAGGATTGAAGTTGATCAACCATTGCATTAAATTTTTCTGCAAGCGCAGAAAATTCATTTTGTCCTGTTACAATTACACGTTCCTGGCGTTTCCCATTTGTTATCAGAGTAGCTTTTAAACGAAGATCATTTATTGTTAGCCTCGCTTTTCTGGTTGTCAGAATGAAGATTACCAACAGAAGGACCAAAGAACACAAAAAGATAATTATCTGCACTCTTATGATCTCATTTAAAGTAATTTTAGGATTAGTCACTCCGGTAACCATGGAGAAGACGGAACGGCCCGGGTGCCATCGTTGATTACCTGTATCATTAAACACATAATCAGCCACCGCTGTCCTGTTATCTTTTGAAAACTGTGTGGTGATATGAGCTTTATCAATAAATGCCTGAGAGATTAAACTATCATTAAGTTCAAAATTGACTGTATCGTTAATTAAACTTATATAGTGACGTTCATCACCGGTATAATTATTGACAGCTAGGATATTTTTATCTTCTTTTATTATTCTTTTTATCTGATTTTCGAAACCGGTC
>CAZKMH010000279.1:0-5270 GCA_964553395.1 uncultured Rikenellaceae bacterium
TTATAAATTTTAAGTAAAACAGAGGATATTAAATTTACATCCCTTTAGATTATCCGTCTTAATTCCCAAAAGGTAAGTTATAAACAAATTATCATCCGGGGTTGTTCATATCCATAAGTCTTATTTTCGCCATTATTTTATGAGTGGCTCCGGTGTTTTCCCTGACATAATTACCGGCGGTTTCGGCAGCTTTCCTGTAAAGGTTTTCATCGGACAGCCAGACATCCAGGATCGACATGAATTCATCCCCGGTTTTAAATGTTTTTGCACCACCAAGATTGATGAGATCCACTGCCTCCCGGAAATTAAGATGGTTGGGACCAAATAGTACGGGTATACTCCAGCAGGCCGGTTCCAGAATGTTATGTATCCCTTTTCCGAATCCGCCGCCAATGGCAGCAATATAAGCATACCGGTACGCTGATGAAAGCATACCTATATTATCTATTATAAGCACCCTGGCATCATAAGATTCTTTGGTTAATTCGGAAAACCTGATGCATTTCACCCTGATCAATGCTTCAATTCTTCTGATATTCTCTGCTCCGGTCTCATGTGGTGCAAATACCCATTTCATGCGGTCAGGATTTTTATTGATATATTCCGAAATTATCTCTTCATCCCTGGTCCAGCTGCTGCCCGCCAGTAATAATCTTTCATTTCCCCTGAAATTCTCCAGCTGTGGAATAGTTTTAGCTGCTCCGGCTATCTCAACCACCCTGTCAAACCTTGTATCTCCGGCCTGAACAGCATCCTTATAGCCAATCCCCTGTAAAAGCTCAAGTGAGTTAAGGTCCTGCACAAAGATCCTGCCGAACATCTGCAGCATATTCCTTGAAAATGATCCATACCACCTGAAAAAATGCTGTTCTTTCCTGAAAATCGCCGAAACAAGGAAAAGCGGGATCCCCTTCCGTTTCAACACCGAAATATAATTGTACCAGAATTCATATTTGACGAATACAGCAAGTACAGGCTTAATGACAGAAATAAATTTCTCCGCATTTTTGGGAGTGTCGGCCGGCAGATAACAAACTATATCGGCCTTCTGATAATTCTTTCTGATCTCATAGCCTGAAGGAGAAAAGAAAGTCACTATTATTTTAAAATGCGGCATCTCATTTTTAACAGCTTCTATTATCGGTCTGCCCTGTTCAAATTCACCCAGTGAAGCACAATGTATCCATATATACCTGTCTCCCGGTTTGATTTTCTGATTTAAGGCTTCTAACCAGTTTTTGCGTCCGTCAGTCCACAAACGGGCTTTAAGGTTAAATGGAGCCAGAATCCTGGCCAATACTGAATAAAGTAAAATCCCCAGGTTATATAAAACTCCCATTTCCGGTTTTTTAAACGGTCAAAGGTAGTTAAAAAGGCGTAAAGGCAGAAAGGTGTAAAGGCTTTAACGCCCTAACACCTTAACGCCCTAACACCCTGCTGGCGCCGATTTGTAATCGGTGCCGAAACCACGATAGTTCCTGGGCACGGATTATAAATCCGCGCCAGCGAAGCCTTGTCGCCTTAACGCCTTAACGCCTTAACGCCTTAACGCCCTAACACCGTTTTAAAATATCTTCTATTTTTGTACCAAAATCCCTAACCCTTATGGTAAGACTCGTAGCACTGATAATATCGATTGTTCTGCAGATCATTGCGGCCTCGATAGCTTTAGGATTCATGAAAATGACAAAATACAGGCTGTCATGGATCCTTCTTTCACTGTCATTCGTTTTAATGGCAGTACGCAAGATCATACAGTTTGTTGAATTGATCCGCGGGACACCTACAGATCTTTGGGTGATGATTGATGAATGGACCGGAGTGCTTGTCTCCTTTATGATTATTGTGGGTGTGGTTCTCATACGTGAAATATTCTACTCACTGAAAAGAGCTGAAATTGACCGCCTGCGAACCGAAAAAAGAGTTCTTAATGCAGTGATCAATACCGAGGAGAATGAACGAAGAAGATTCGCAAAGGATCTTCATGACGGGCTGGGACCGCTTCTTTCAACAGTTAAAATGTCTCTGTCATCCCTTGGTTCAAGAATTAATGAACCATCCGATAAAAGTATCCTGAATAACACAAATCACCTTGTCAATGAAGCTATAAGTACAATTAAGGATATATCCAATAACCTTAGCCCGCATGTACTTTCGAATTTCGGTCTCACAAGTGCTATAGGGGCTTTTACCACAAAGATCAACCAGACAAAAACCATTGAGATCGAATTTAAATCGAATATGGAAAACATCAGACTTGAGAATGACAAAGAGGTTGTAATATACCGTGCTGTATGTGAGCTTATTAACAATGCCATGCAACATTCGGGAGCATCAAGGATAGAAATTGAACTCAATAAACATGAAAAATTTGTTACTTTGCAGTTTTACGATAACGGGCGGGGGTTTGATACATCCACCCTCAGCAAAGAGGATACCAAGGGAATGGGTCTTTCAAATATAGAAACACGCGTCAAAACTGTTGAAGGTGTTTTCATCCTCGAAAGCACACCCGGAAGAGGAACAAGCGCATTGATAAAAGTAATTGAATAGATATTGTAATATTACCACCTTCCCTTCCGGCAAAAAGAGAGGCCTAATTTCTCCTTCCCTCCTGTGGGAAGGCCGGGAAGGGGTTAAGTAAGTTGCTGACCAAATGGAAAAAATTCGGATAATCATAGCGGATGATCACCAGCTTTTCAGAAACGGGCTAAAGATCCTTTTGAATTCTTTCCCTGATTTTGAAGTTACGGGTGAAGCATCAAACGGGGCGGAATTCCTGAAACTGCTTAATACTATTCCCGCTGATATTGCACTGATGGATATAAACATGCCTGAAATGGATGGCATTGAGGCAACCAGAAAAGGTCTCAGTCTTTACCCGGAGCTGAAAATTATTGCTCTTTCAATGTATGGAGAGGAAGAGTATTATTATAAAATGGTTGACGCAGGGGTAAAGGGATTTCTTCTCAAAGATTCAGATATCTCTGAAGTTAAAGAAGCTTTGATCACAGTTTCGAAAGGAGGCAGCTATTTTTCACAGGAACTGCTTTACCATGTAATTCAGAAGATCAAACATCGCGAACACGAAAGCAAAACTGCCAATCTTTCCAAAAGGGAAAAAGAGATACTGGCTAAAATTTGTGAAGGACTTTCAAACCAGGAGATTGCAGATACACTTTTCATAAGCAAACGTACAGTTGATAAGCACCGGGCAAATCTGCTGGGAAAAACCAACTCTAAAAACACTGCAAGTCTGATTCTTTTTGCAATCAGGAATAAACTGATAGAAATTTGAAATGACAGAATCTCATAATCTTGGGAAGCAAGGTGAGGATCAGGCAGTTAAACATTTGGTTGATGCCGGCTATAAGATCCTGAACCGAAACTGGAGATCAGGTAAGCTTGAAATCGATATTATCGCAGAAAACAAGGATCTAATAATCTTTGTTGAGGTGAAGACCAGGTCCGAAGATTACCTTGAGGATCCAAGAACGGCAATTAACCGTGAAAAGCAGAGATCCATGATCTTTGCTGCGGACAAATATATAAAGTGGAATTACATCGATAAGGAGAGCCGGTTCGATGTAATCATAGTAATTAAGAAAGGGAAATCATTTGTGATCGATCATATCGAAAATGCTTTTTACCCGACATTAAGGTAGATCCCGGGAAAAATGAATATAGAAATCCTGCGGGAATATTGTCTCTCGAAAGAAGCTGTCACTGAAAGCTTCCCTTTTGGTGATGACACTCTTGTATTTAAGGTTGACGGAAGGATTTTTGTCCTTGCCAACCTTGAGGGTGATCTGACAATCAACCTTAAGTGCGATCCGGCACTGGCAATTGAGCTCAGAGAAAGATATTCATCAGTGATCCCCGGGTACCATATGAATAAAAAACACTGGAACACTATTCTGGCAGACGGATCAATTCCGGACAAAGAAATATTATCATGGATTGATCATTCTTACAGCCTGATTAAAAATAAAAAATAACAAAAATAAACTCCTTATGCAATATCATTTTCTGAAGTTAATTATCGCGACTTTTTTAATCCAGTCTCCATTTTCACAGAAAGTAAATGTGACGCCCGCTCCTGAAACTGAACCGGGATACAAATTCACCACAATCGTGGACCTGAAAGCCACTCCTGTAAGGAATCAGTCAAGGACCGGTACCTGCTGGTCGTTTGCAACTACCTCATTTATCGAATCTGAACTCCTGCGGCTTGGTAAAGGCGAATATGATCTGTCGGAGATGTACATAGTAAGGTATAACTATATTGACAGGCTCAGAGATAATTACCTTCGCATGGGCAAGGGAAATATCGGGGAGGGAAGCAATGCACATGACTGGATCAGAGTTTTTAACGCAGAGGGTATAGTGCCCGATGAACAATATGCCGGGCTTAATTATGGTTCTCCGACCCATAATCACGGAGAACTGCAAAAGTTCCTGAATGCCGTAGCTACAGTACCTCTGTCAACAAAGAATGAAAGCGAACAATACCATAAAATTGTTAATGCTGTGCTGGATACATATCTGGGGAAGGTTCCTGAATCTTTTACATATAGTGGAACAATATATACTCCGAAAACCTTTGCTCAAAGCCTTGGTATAAATACAGATGATTATGTCGAGATTACCTCTTTCAGTCATTTTCCTTTTTACACCCGGGGGATCCTTGAAATACCTGATAACTGGGCAATGGCAGGATTTTACAATGTCCCTCTTGATGAACTTATTGAGATAATTAACCATTCATTGAAAAACGGTTATACGGTTAACTGGGACGGGGATACAAGTGAACGCGGATTCACTTTTTCTGACGGCGTAGCAATTAATCCTGTAAATGCTTCGTCCGGCAGAGTACCCGGAAACAGCGGACCCTCAACCGGCAGACCCTCATCCAGATCGAGGCAGGATGACGATCAACCGAAACCGGAACCTGCCCGTGAGGTAACCGTAACACAGCAGATCCGTCAGACAGGTTATGAGAACTTCACCACAACCGATGACCACGGGATGCATATTACCGGGATGGCAACGGATCAGAATGGAACTATTTATTACAGGACTAAAAACTCATGGGGCTCCGATAGAAATGCCCTTGGCGGGTACCTGAACATGTCCGAAAGCTATGTGAGGGCAAAAACCTTGTTTATAATGGTAAACAAGAACGGGATCCCTCAGGAAATAAGGAACAAACTGGGGATATAAAATAAGGCTTAAAGGCTTTGGGGCTTTAGGGCTTTAGGGCTTTGGGG
>CAZKMH010000280.1:0-5249 GCA_964553395.1 uncultured Rikenellaceae bacterium
TTTTTTGGTTATCCTGTACTGGTTGGTGCCAAGCAGGTTGATGAAATAGATCCCAGGATCCAGTTTGCAATGGAAAGTATCTTCAGGCTGATTTATCCCTTCTGACTTCAAATAAACTGTTCTTCCAAGAAAATCCTTTATTTCAACCGAAGATATATAATAAGGTATGTTTGATATTGTGAATGTACCGTTCCCGGGATTCGGATAGATGATAACCAGTTCTTCGGCTGCGATCTCATCCGCTGAAACCTCAGTATTTACCACAAGCTCCCTTGTACCTGGTTCAACAAGAATAAAGGTTACGGAAAGGGGAGGGGCTTTGATCCTGATCTCATCCATGATCAGACTGGAATTTGCCTTTATGCTCTCGTAATTCTCCGGTCCCCCAGCCTCAAGAGCCGGACCTGTGTCATTCACGAAAACCTTCCTTGAAAAATCCTCGCCGGATGTTCCCTTAAGGGTATATGTAAAGTACCTGTCTCCAAACTTGAAATCCTGAATATTCAGTCTTACCACCTTCTCCAGCTTTGCGGTATTGACTATTGCTGCTCCCATATGCCCCGAGCTGAATGCAGTCGGAACCACGACAATTCCTTCAGCTCCAATAGTACTGTAATTCAGCAAGACATCACCGGCATATTTCCGGAGGTAGTAAAGATGATAAAATGCAGGGTGGGGAGTATAATCAGGGATACCGGGCTCATTGTACGAAAACATACCATGATCATTACCGTTGGCCCATCCGTTGGCCAGATCCCACCTGGTTGCCGCACCATAACCGGTTTTTATTGCTTCGCCTGTGACAAGTAAAGCATGCATTCCATTCACATGTGATACAGGCTGATTTGAACCAACGGCAAATATATTATACTCAGTCAATGCTACCGGAAGTTTTGGTTTGCCTGCCTTCTCAGCCTCACCCCAGACATAATTTATAAAATCTCCTGTTTTCGTATAAGAATCCAGTATTGTTTCAACATCGGAATTTGCATTCCATGGAGTGAAGTAACTGTGCACACAATAGAAATCCGCGTAATCACCGGCCCTGGCTGCAACTTCCATGTTCCAGCCGGGACTTGTTGATGATGCTTCAGCCATAACCAGGCCGATCCTTATATCCGCACCGGTTTCCTGTGACGCTTTCTTCATTGAATCAATATAAACCAGGCTGTGCTGACCATAAAGCGAAGGTGTGACATACTCAGGCTGTCCGTCTTTGTTAAGAGCCTGGTCGATCCTGTATCCTGCCTCCCAGCTTCCGAAGACTTCATTACCTATTTCCCAGAATTCCGACCTTCCATTGTCATAACGCACCCAGTCAGCCGCCATATGTGCTGCATTGGCAACAGGATTCAAACCTGTTCCATATCTTGCGTATCCGTAATTGACTGTCAGCATGCCTGTCGCATTGGCCTGGTCCATAATTCTGTAAAGGGAATCAACATCCATAGTCCATGATTCATATGAATATGGCCTGTCGCCATACCAGAGCCAGTTTGTCTCAGTGGATCCCATAAGTGTTAACGGAACATCTGCCGGTCGCTGATCAACATTCCGGTTCCAGAAATATACATCGGAAATGCTTCCTCCGGGTCCGCGGAGCACCCCTATATTACGGCCGGAAATGTGCTTCATGAGAGCTTCATTGTCTGCCATACATCCTGTCCAGAGATTTGCGTTATCTCCAAACATGTATTTTGATATTCTGTTTATTGTATCGTTAAATCCGACTGTAATTGCGATCGTTACCTGGTCAGTGGTCTGCCCGACATCGATATACTCAGGGTTTGAAATAGTTCTTGGTTCCCATGTGTCAAGGAAAAATCCCTGCGGGGGATTCTCCGGCAAATAGTTTTTCAGATCAGGCATTTCATCACGAGTGATCACATAATCGTGATTTAGTACTGTCTGCCAGTGTGATACCGGATTAATTGCAGGATCGCGGACGAAATTTCCGTACCAGGTCATGAACCACGACCAGTGCGACCGGTCAGTGATAAGTTTGTCCGGATCGGGGACCGGTCCGTTCTCACTCAGGGTTATGAGCTTCTTACCCAGGAACTTATCCTTAATAGTATTATAAGTAAGCACCTGAGAGTTGAAGTCCCCATTGGCAGCATAAATGTCAACGCCGAGGATATCTACATATTCATCACCGGGATACCAGTCGAGATTGTCGGCTTTGGCGTCAGTGGTCCATACCCATATCAGATTTTTCAATCCGTGGTAATTTACCAGCCTGTCAAACATAAGACGCCAGAGGATCTTGCAGGGTCCGGCTCCTTTGGCTCCCCACCAGAACCATTTTCCTGAGGCCTCATGCAATGGCCTGAACAGTATCGGTGTTTTTGCATCCTGAATTTGTTTAAGAAATCCCGCAACAATGTCAATATCACTTAGCATCGCCTGATACTCGGCCGATACGGGATCGGTGACTTTTGAAACATCAAAGCTTGTCTGGTTTGTATAGAATTCTTCGGTAGCCCTGGACGGATCACGCCAGTGCCAGCAGACAGCAACAAGGCCGTTATTAGTATACCAGTTTTTCGCCTCGTTCACAAGTATTGTCTTGTCGAACCAGCTATAATTGCGGGTATGGTTCATAAAGTCGAGTCCGATAAGTGCCGGATATTTGCCGGTCTGGGAAAAAAGCCAGTCGGCTTCTTCTTTTGCATTCAGGCTCATTGTACCGGAATGGATCTTTTTTGTAAATTTATCCGACAGGTAGCTGAACATCCTTTTAGTCTCCGGTGTGGGGGTGGCGATTGCAAGCTGATAGGGTACTTTTACAACCACTTCCGGATCAGTGTTGGGCTCAGTCCGGATATAATCCACCAGAAACCAGCCCCAGCTTTTAACTATGCTTATTGAGTTATTCCCCGCAGTCAGCCACGCTTTTCCGAAAGAAACCTCGCTGAACACTGAAGAGCTTTGAAATGACACTTCTGCACTATTCCCGTTGATGATGATATTATTTATCTTGTCACCATAAGGGCCTGCATATCCTATATATATATTATAGTTGCCTGCCCGTGCCAGAGTAAAATTAACAGTAACCTTATCACCATCGTTTTCAAATTTACCGACATAACCGGTTCCTGAGAAACCTGTAAGGGAACTCTGTACAGTAACCGAGCCTGTCAATGTTCCTGTTTCGGCTTCGAATTTGACGCTTTGAGCATTCAAAATGCTTATACCTAATATACTGAATAACAAATAATTATATATTATACACAGTTTACGCATCAAATCTTACCATATTGTTAATATCTATTGTTCCCAAAATTTAAGGAGTATCTCATTTTTCATGTATGTAAATGAGATACTCCTTATTTAAGTTATGATGTAATTAATTCACATTATTTATGTTCAAACCGGATGTTATCTAAATACAAACCTGTTATATCTGCAGCACCAGTTGCGTACCAGAAGTTAATACCCCACTCTCCTCCGGAAGGTATGGTAGCAGGCAAACCGCTATAAGTGGAGAGGTCGAATGTGACAGTTACCCATCCTTCTGTTGTAGCAGTAGTAATGCCACAAGCGCCTATATCAATCCGGCTTCCTCCAAACTCCATCTGGAAATGAACATTGGTTGCCCCAAACGGCTTATCAAGACGAACATCCATTTTAAACAGATGGTCTGCAGTGGCAACCGAAGGAAATGAGTACCAGTTGTTACCCCATATCCAGGCCCAGCCAGTTAAAGCTGTTGCTTTTCCGTGCAAATATTTACCCGAAAAAGAAATTGCAGGATCACTGGCTACCTCTATATTCCCTCCCCAATTACCTGGTATGTCTGCATTTTCACAATCTACAATCATTAATGCAGGATCAACAACCGGATCAGTTCCGCCGAGAAACAACTGGGGCAGGAGTCCCTGCTCCCCTTCATAGGTTATCATTGTTATCTGGCCAACACCCCGGGCTACATCCATCGGAACATACACTTCAACTTTGGTATCGGTTTTTATACCATAAGCAGTTGCATATACACCTCCCGGGAAGACAAGCTCTTTAATCAGCAGCATATTGGTCCCGTTAAGAGTTAATATTTCTCCCGGAGTCCCCTTATTCTCTGTAAATGAAGTAAAGTTTGGGAGATTAGTCAACACGGTAATATCGATGGATGATTGTATCTGCATGCCGTTTTTGGCAACAAGTGTTATCTTCCCGTCTTTAGCACCAACAGGTACTGTAACGATCATCTGTGTCTCCGTCCTGCTGCCAATAATGCCTTTTATATTACCAGTAAAGACTACATCAACAACAAGGTCAAGGCTGGTTCCGGTGATGGTAATATCAGTATTGGGTTTTGTGGAAGCGGGGGCAAAGGATAAGAACACGGGGTCAATGATTGTGAGCGATGGCCCTGTTACCTCTTTGGTTGCTTTGGTGATAAAAGTTACGATACCGGATAATGCATCATCGGGTACAGTAACGAGGATCTGCGTTTCAGTTCCACCAGTCCTGATGGTTCCCTGCTTTTCACCGCCAAAGATCACCTTGTCAATAAGATCGAGGTCGGTACCTGTAACTGTGATATCCTGGCCATTCTTGAGAGTGACCGGCGTTACAATCACGGCAGGTACAACCATTTCAAGCTAAACAGCAGATTCAACCTTCACACCTGAAGCTGGAATCATATTCACCTTGCCATCTTTGGTATCTGCAGGTACAGCCAGTTCAATTTGTGTAGCCGTCTGGCTGACAAATGTTGTAATGGTTTTGTCACCTCCAAGAGTGATGGTTTTTACCAGGTCGAGATCATTTCCTGCTATTGTAAGTGTGGTACCGGCTTTAACAGGATTGGGGGAAATCGAGGTAAAAGCTGGTAGTTTTACGGCAAGATTTAATGTTGAATAAACAATTACCGGATCTTCCTCCGCATCCGAAACTGCAATTTTTCCGGTTTGTGCTGTCGCAGGAACAATTAGTTTGATCTGTGTGCGGCTCTGGCTGACAAATGCGGTTTTGGCAACGGTAATGCGGTCAGTGAAAATGACTTCACCAACCAGGTTCAGGTAATCCCCCGTAATTGTGAGCTCTTCACCGGCTTTAATTGTTACCGGTGCAATGCTGGTAATTGATATGGGTTCTGAATAACCAATCCCGGTTTTAGTGGTGATATCACCGTCAGGCGTTTTCAGAACAATCAGTCCTGGTGCCGCATTCTGGGGCACAGTTAGTGTGAGAAGTTCCGGAGTTTTTGTAGTGAATGTCGTTATTGTCAGATTATCCGGTATTAC
>CAZKMH010000281.1:0-5243 GCA_964553395.1 uncultured Rikenellaceae bacterium
GCAAAATCAATTATATAATTCCAGCCTCCTTCGGGGCTCTGACCCCAGACCAGCGCGGCAGCAGCTTTTTCGGCGGCCTGATAGTAGTACTCATCACCGGTGGCTCTGTAAGCATCGAGGAACAGATGACCCATGTTTACCGTTCCCGGATTCTGTACCCAGATCATGGTCTTATAAGCTTCCATTTCACCCCAGCGCCTTGAAAAATCCGGCAGGTAGTGCCAGACATACCCTCCGTTGGTGCTGACTTTTTCGACCATATACCTGGTTGCCTTCAGCATTGTTTCCCTCACTTCCTGCTGAAGTGTACTCTTTTGAGCCTGTAGAGGATAGTTAAGAAAAAGGCAATAAAATAAAATACAAAAAATTTTCTTGTAAACTTTCATAATATTGTAATTATCAGGACTATCCGAATAGGTTAATGCCGGAAATTGATATGATTGACTGCTGACTTTCCTTCCTTCAGAAGGATATGAAGTCTTCGGGTTTTAATACTTTTGAAGTAACTTGTATTTTATATATCGCCCCTTTAAACCAGGAAATCTCATTCTGTCTTACTCCGATTGATGTTTTACCTGTTTGAACCGGACCGATTTTAAGCTGCCATTCAAGCTCTTTTTTACCGTTTACGAAGCTCTCAAGCTTCCCGTTGTCGATTACGTATGCAACATGATACCATTGATCGTGAGGATGCAATATGGTTGGTTCAATCAAAGCTTTTTGCTGATCGCCAACGCTGATAAAAGCATCAAAATACCATCCTGCCGGTGTTGATCTCAATTCAAGAAGCAACCGGTCTCCGGTGACTTCGCCAATGTGGAGGAAGCGTTGTTCGAAATTTCCACCGCTCCCCGGATAGATGATAGCCTCCACAGTAAACTGAGTAAGTCCGGCAAGAGGCATTTCATGAAGGAAGATCGCATCCGTAGATCCGTTAAAAGCCACAGCTTTTTTATTTTTATATTCCACAGTTTCCGGATTTCCTTTAATACGGATACCCTCTGCCGGATTGGAAATAAGTTCGCTCATTATCCATTCGGCCTTTACTTCTTTACTTTTTGATTTGCTTTCTTGTGACATATTATCAGAATTTGATAAAAAAACAATTATGAAGAGAAATACAAAGAGATTCCACATATTCATAAAATTATGATTTTTCAGGCAACCAAGTTAACAAAAACCCGCTGTATTACTGTTGCTCATATAGTTAAAAATCAATAATCGCTTGAATTGCGTTGAAAGAGATGTAACTTTTCTTTTAAGGGATTTGTCTTTACAACAAAAAACACTGAATCAAAATTAGTTACTAATTTCCTGTTAAACTAATATTTAAGGATCGTCACCGGTCCGAGCAGTCCTGACTCATTCATTCCTCTGCCGGGGAAGACAAACAGAGAGGAATTAAGTATCTTTTTTCCCGGTGCTGCTTTCTGGTCGCCGGCAAGCCTGTTAGTCCACTGGTTGGTTACTTTTATTTCCAGACGGTTAGTACCTTTCCGGATCAGTCCTGTGATATCAGCCCTGAAAGGAGGTTTCCACAGTATCCCGGCTGATGTTCCGTTAATTGATAATTCGGCAATATCTCCGACATTGCCCAGATCGATCAGAAAATGTAAGTTCTCCTTAAACCAGCTTTTAGGGACTTCCAGAGTCTTTTTATACATTACAGTCCCGGAAAAATACTTAACACCTTCATTATTGCTTATTGTCAACGATTTCAGGGTGTCAAGGACAATCTTATCCGGAGCGCCCATACCTGAAGGAAAGGAAACTTCCCATGATCCTGATATCGTTTCCAGGATTACAGGGTGAGTTTGCGGGAGAACCTTTGATTCAGCGGTTGCGTTGTTACGGAATACAACAAATACAGATTGCCTTTCAGTCAGTACCAACGGCACTGTTGTTCTATCGCCTGAAATTAAATAACCTGCAGCCTGGCTCTTCCCGGTTGACGGATCCCACAATTCAGCAATTTTCCCTGTAATCCGGAACCTGACTTCAGTTTCAACCGGCCGGTCAGATGAATTAACAATGAAGTAAATATCCGACTCACCTGCTTTACGGTGTATCCAGTCAATCCGTGAATCAAGTTGCCCGGCAAACTCAACATCAGGCATGATTTTGTTCATTGCCAGAATTGAGGCGGGAGAGGTCCCCCAGATGATTTTCCCTTTGCCAACCTGTCGTCGTGTCCGGCTGATACCGTCAAGGTCTCCCCATATTTCAGAAACAAGCTCAGTCAGTATTTTATCCGAACCCGGAAAACCTGAATAACCAGGAGTACGGACTGGTTTCGGACCAACAACTGTTGCTCCTCCGTTTACAAGCTCATAAATCTTTTTAAGAACAGGTAATGTCATTAAATGTGAATTGGGTAACACAAGTATTGAATATGTCATGCCATCAGGAAGAATAAGTTTCCCATTGTCAGAGACTGACATCCTGTTAATGAGTACATCTGTATTTATGAAGTCATAATCATAACCTGCAGGCGGAGCAGGTATTAAACCTTCGCCCCATATTGGCATTGTTGACGGGGCACCCTCATCTAACAGATAAGCAATGTCGGCCGCAAATTTACCCTGTTGGAGCATAAATGAGCAGCGTGAGAGATAATTCATGAAGGGTTCAGCCAACTCTGCCCAGGTTATGTTGCGGTTTATGTGTGTTCCGACCATGGTATTTCCTGGTTTGGTGTCGAGCGGCTGATGGGCCGATGTATGAAAAACGAACCGGTTGATACCCTGAGTCAGCCAGTAATCGCCTATTTTCTTCAGTTCATATGGAGAATTAAATCCTCCTCCTGTAAATGATTCTGCTGCAACAATCTGCTTTCCATATACATGCGCTGCCGATGATGCCCCGCGTACATCCTGGTAGTACATCAATTCGGGATGCAGCGCCCTGAACCAGAACTCACCCATAGGAATATCAACGTACTTTTTACAAAGAAGTGCATCCTCAAGAATCTCGAGAGAAACACCTGATGCTTCACCGTATGTCTTGATTCCCTGTTTGTTAAAGAATTCTGTTGTAATTGCATAAAAGTTATCTGCAAACATATCGGCAAGAGTACGCCGGAAATCCCACAGTACCCTGTCGCTGATGTCACTGTTGCCAACGACACAGCCGGCCAGGCAGGGCAGGAAGGGTGTCAGGGCATACCCCCTCCGGTTTTTGAATTCCTCCAGCATATTATTAGTCCAGTTTTGCATGCCGGCTTCCCAGCTGTCTAAAAGTACATACTGCAGACTTTTTCCGTAGAGCGGACCAAGCGCCATTCTGACAGGCCCGATATATTTATTAAGATAGGCCACGGTATGCTCCCTGCTGAGTTTGTCAACCTCATATCCCAGCCCGGCAGCAACTGCAGGCCTGTTCTTTGCACCCGTGAGTGAATAGCCGAAACGCATTATGGTCCAGTCTCCTTCAGGAACCTTCCAGTGAAGTGTGCCATCAGGCATCATACTGAACGTCAGGTCAATAATAGTAGCAGGATCAATTGTTGAAGAGGAGGGAGCCGGAAGGGAAGTTACCGGTTCGTAGTTAAAGAGATGGTAAAAACCGGCTTTATCCTCCCATCTGTGTATCCGTGCTCCCTGATGGAATTTTATCTCACCGAAAGTGTAAACCGTATCCGGGCGGGTGGTTGTTTCAGCCATGACTTCGGCGGGCCTCATGGGAGCACCGGTGAATTCGAATCTGAAATATTTTGCTGAAGTCTCAGGGAAGGAGATGGTTGCAACCTTCCCTGAACGGTAAAGCTGTGCCCCGGGTAACACGGCCAGCGTTTTGAAATCAGTTCCGTCGGAGCTTGCTTTGAGTGTTCCGACCGGGATTCCGGCACGGTTTGCCAGGGTCACAGCCCGGGCCCGGAATGGTTTTTCCCATGAATACTGGATCCAGACACTGCTTTTATCTTTTCCTGATCGTATTGTAAGTGATGTATTCAGGTTATCATCCAGAAGCGCTTCACCGTCAATTGTACCTGCTCCTGTTGTTATGACCGGTTTCAACTCTGATGTCTCTGTTTCATCAGAGGGGGTAGGGAAAGCAAGAACAATGCAGTCCCTGTAAAACAGAGGTTCATTTGCTCCGGGTTTGGCTGACCGGCTGAGATCCTTTATTGGTCCCTCATTTGATGGTGGAGAGGGGAGAATCCCAGTGAAGGTTTGTCCTCCTTTCACTTTCAGTTCGCTCCAGACCAGCTTTTTCATTGCCTGTTCAGGCTTTACCCAGGGCCCGCCGGCAAGACTCCATCCGGCAGAGCTGAAAACAGCCATCTCGAGATTCAGTCTGTCAGCTTCAGATGCGGCATGGCGCACAGCGTCAAACCATTCCGGGGATCTGAAAACAATTTTCTTTTCAGTGACCTGCCCCTGTCCCGATGCCACATCGGCCAGCTGCATGCCTCCGATACCCACACGGTTCATCCATTCAAGGTCTTTTGTAATACCCTCCTTTGTTACATTGCTGTTGGTCCAGTGCCACCAGGTTCTCGGTTTTGCTGATTCCGGAGGATTTAAAAATCCATTTTCAATTGACTTCGGGTCACCCTGGGCGATTATTAATTGCGGGAATGACAGCAGTAAAGCTATCAGGTCAAGTTTAAATGATCTGTATTTCATTGTTTTCATTAACTTCAATTTTATCGGGGACCGGATAAGAGATTTTACATTACATTTTGAATACCGGTTAAAGATATCAAAATCGGGTATAAAAAAAGGAGGCTGTAAAATTATTACAGCCTCCCGGATATCAGATAGAGTAAGATTATTCTATTTTTCTTACTTTGACAGCCACAGGTCCTTTTTCTCTCTGTTCAACTTCAAATTCAACAGCTTCACCTGCTTCAAGGTTGGTGTGTGAGACTTCAAGACCTGAACGATGGACAAAAATGTCCTTGTTATCCTCAGTCTGAAGGAATCCATAACCTTTTACTCTGTCATACCATTTAACAGTACCTTTCATAGCTTCAAAATTTTTTGTTTCTTTTTAAGGCTATCTATCTCTTCTGCCACCGCCACGGCGATCATTGTCCCCGCGGTTGAAATTTCCTCTTCTCTCAGTTCTTTCGATAGATTCGTTAACAATAATTTTTCTGCCCTGTACTTCAGATCCGTTGAGTTCTTCAATGGCTTTTTTAGCTTCAGCATCATTTGGCATTTCAACAAAACCAAATCCTTTGCTTTTCCCAGAGTATTTGTCAATAATGATTTTTGCGGATGTTACTTCGCCATACT
>CAZKMH010000282.1:0-5227 GCA_964553395.1 uncultured Rikenellaceae bacterium
CGAAGGCGAGGGGGGACTTATTGATAAACAGATACTTGCTAAGCCCCCCTTGGGGAGTGAGGGGGTATGGATTATTTTCCCCTGAAGACCATTGATTCAAAATTACCGGATCCCGCTATCAGGGTTTTGTTTATTTCCAATCTGGCCTTTGCAAGAATTCCGTGATATACCGGTTTGGCAACCAGACTTTTAATTAAAAATTTGAGAGCCGGATTGACTCCCTCCAGTAAATCCCTCCGGTCCAGTATCCTGGTAGATTCCAGTTCTGCCTGAAAGGGGAAATGCACATCAAGTGATCTTATTTTTATTAAAGCAGGGTATTCCGCCTTAAGATTGTCGTCATATCCTGATGACCGGATTGAACAGTCAATTAAATTATTTGAACTGTGGATTATTTTGTTGTTTTCAGCTACCATCAGGGAGAGGGTACGGTTTGTCCTGGAGTAGATATCAGCAAAGATCATTGTAAACCTCTCTGCGTAACATTTCCCCCAATACCATTTAACGGCCAGGTCATCCATGTACAATGGATTTTTTCTGTCGACTTTAACATAATTGTGATCATGGTAGCCGATAGCACCTGTCAGAGTATATTTCTTATTTTCAAAGACGAAATCTCCTTCAACTCCTGCCCTTGGTACGGGGATCACCCAGGAAAAATCACCTGTTTTCTTCCCTGACTGATATTGAAACTTATTCCCGAAAGGTTTCCATCCCCTGATTTCACCCGTAAACCTGAAATTGCATTTAAATCCGGGAATATCTGTTTCGATGATATAGTCATTTGACTCACCGGATTCTGACCTGATCTTTATTTCATCATTGACTGTTATGTTGCATTGTACGGTATCAGCCTTCAGATCTTTAAAACTGAAGGGATGAAAAAAGCTTTCACTCCTGTCCGGTGTATTGAGGGAGATTGCAAGTTGTGGAAATATCCTGGTCCTGAGCGGATCGGTCCCGATATGCAAAACTATCTTCAGAAAACAACCGGATGCCTGGTCATTGATATCGAAGTACCACCATTCAAAATCACCCTTCCTGTAATCAGCAATCTGACGTCCGTCATCACCGGGCTGAAATATCAGTTCATCCGGATTGTCAGAAACCGGGCCCGGAACCACATCTCCGTTAATCCCAACCCTCCCTTTGTGAATATAATTCATGACAGCGGATTTGTAATAAATTTCATACTATACCAAAGTTACTGAACAATAATGATTAATCCTTATCAGGAAATTTGTAATTTTAATGATCCAGATAAGAAGTCTGGTTATAACTGACTAAAAGCCATCGCTCCGGATGAGTTCAAAAAAGGATTTGAGAAATACGGAATAATATTATACCTTTGAGTATAATACTATATAGTATAATACCAATAGGTATAAAATCTATGCAAATGAAAAACTCTCCATTTATCTACGGAACGACGGTCACAAATGAAGCGTTCATCAACAGGAAGGATGAGATCAGGAAACTGTCGGACAACCTGACCGGCGGAATAAATACTACCCTGATCTCTGCAAGGCGTTGGGGTAAATCCTCGCTGGTTGAGAAAACGGTCGCCACAATTGTAAGAAGCGATAAGAGTACAAGAATGGCTCTGATCGACCTTTTCACCGTTAATTCAACAGAGCAGTTCATGGAGAAATTTGCCCGCGAAGTGATCAGGGCTTCTTCTTCAAAATGGCAGGAATGGGTGAAGAATGCACGTACATTCTTTAAGATGCTGTTACCTAAAATTCACATAGGGATAGATCCTGCGAATGATTTCAGCATCAGCTTTAACTGGGAGGAGGGAAGAGAACATGAAGACGAGATAATCAACCTTGCAGAAACGGTTGCCAGGCAGAAGAAGATTAAAATAATTGTCTGTATTGATGAATTCCAGAACATTGCGAATTTCAGCGATTTTGAATCCTTTGAGAAAAAACTCAGGGCAATCTGGCAAAGGCAGCAAGATGTCACCTATTGCCTTTATGGAAGCCGAAGGCACATGATGAATGATATCTTCAATAACCCGTCAAAACCCTTTTACAGGTTTGGCGATCTGATGCTTCTTCAGAAAATAGCAAAGGATGAATGGATAAAATTCATCACAAGGAGTTTTGCCAGGACAGATAAGCAGATCGAAAATGATGAAGCCGCACTTATTACCGATCTGATGCAGTGCCATTCATGGTACGTCCAGCAACTCTCTCATTATACATGGAACCTGACGGATAGTAAAGCAACAAAAGCTATTATCGAAAAGGCCCTTACCGAACTGATAAATGCCAATACGCCATTTTATCAAAAGGAGACCGAGACGCTGAGCTCAACGCAGCTTAATCTTCTGGTAGCTGTATTGAACGGTGAGACAAAGCTCACATCAGTATCGGCAATGACTGAATACAGGCTCGGAACTCCCAGGAATGTGAGTAAAAATAAGACGCAGCTTATCAATGATGATATAATTCAGTTAAATAAAGAAAGGATTGAATTTGTCGACCCGGCATTTGAATTGTGGTTCCGGCAAAATTTCCTGAACCAGCCAATTAATAAACGCTTTGGGGTATGATCAGGTCCTCCTTCACTTTTGAAACGGATATTCACAACTAACCGTCTTACAGCAAATGACCAGTTTCGATCTCACCAGTGAACAACGGACGGAGCTTTTCAAAATGCTTCTCCCGGAGCTTGAAAAGTATTACGGCAATACGGCAGAATTGCGGGTAACTCCCCCTCTCGATCTTGAGGAGATACAAAAGTTTGTAAAAAAGGCGGATTTCGATAACCCTGCTGAAATTAAAGAGGCCGTCAGGATAGTGACCATGGGGTTGAGTAAATATACCGTACATACGCCTCACCCGCGTTATTACGGATTATTCAACCCCCGTCCCAATTTCCCGTCTGTTGTTGCCGACCTGATAACAGCAACATTCAATCCGCAGCTTGCCGCCTGGAGCCATTCACCCTATGCAGCGGAAGTTGAGGATTATCTGATATCCGAATTCGGACAAAAGATAGGATTCCCGGCAGAAGAAATTGATGGTGTTTTTGCCACCGGAGGCGCGGAAGCCAATATTACTGCGGTACTCTGTGCATTGAATAATGCCTTCCCGGGATTTGCAAATGAAGGGCTCTTTACTCTGAAAGGAAGGCCGGTATTATACTGCTCAACCGAGGCTCATCATTCATTTGTGAGGGCAGCAAAGACAGCAGGACTTGGCAGGAACTCGGTAAGAATGATTGCTGTAAATGAAAAGGGTATCATGAACACTGATATTCTTGAAAAAACTATAAAGGCGGACAGATCTGAGGGATATATACCCTTCATGATAGCCGGTACTGCCGGAACCACCGGAACAGGCGCAATTGACGATCTCAATGCGCTTGCCCTGGTTGCAAAGCGTCACTCATTATTTTTTCATGTTGATGCTGCATGGGGAGGCGCGGCAATTCTGAATCCTGACACCAGATCGTGGGTAAGCGGGATTGAGAAAGCCGATTCGGTGACATTCGACGTGCATAAATGGCTCTCTGTGCCGATGAGTGCCAGTATGTTCATTACCAGGCACAGAGAACTTCTGGAAAAAACATTCAGGCTCACTGCTGATTATATGCCAAAAGATGCTGAAAATCTTGAGATCACCGATGCTTTTGCTCGTTCAATCCAGTGGTCAAGAAGGTTCATCGGACTGAAACTTTACCTGTCAATGATGGTTTTCGGCTGGAAAGGGTATTCCGAAATCATAGGACACCAGGTGGAAATGGGCAACCTGCTCCGGTCGGTTTTAACAAAGAATAACTGGGTAGTGATGAATCATACCCCTTTGCCACTGGTATGCTTCACGGATGAGGGTCATAAATCTGATCCGCTGTTTGCAAAGAGAATTTGTGAAAAAGTGGTCAGATCAGGAGAAGCGTGGGTATCGGTTTACGCGGTAAACGGAATAAATGCGATAAGAGCGTGCATCACCAATTACAATACCTCACCCGGTGATGTTCAAGCACTGATTGATACTGTGAACAGAGCAAGATCAGGAGGACATGAATCCCAGCCCTAACTTTAAATTCACGAAGGAACGCCTGCCGGTCTCCGTCATCTGGACGCGCAGGCCAGTGCCCAGCACGAGTGAGAAATTACGTGATATATTAAACTGAATTCCCCCGCCACCGTTTATTGACATCATGGTCTTTTTATCGATATCTTCGAAACTAAACAGGAATCCGCCATCACCATTGACAAAGGGTGATACCAGACCGGTATTCCAGATCAATCTTACATCAGCGTACAGTGGAACAAGAAATCCCTGTTCGAAAAACAGCGCACCGGTACCAAGTCCGCCAAAAATGTTGCGGTTGACATTGAGTCCGTAAATATTTATCTGGTACCCATGCGTTGTCATGAATCCGTAGTAATACTGTGAATGGGTTTGTGAAGTGCCTCCCAATCCGTATCCTCCGGTAAGCTCGTTGAAATTTGCATAGCCGGAACTACGATTAAACGTCATGGGCCTTCGATTGCCCTGCCCCGAGACTGTATTGCATAGCAGACTTATAATCAGTATGGAGATAAGTATTTTCATTTGTCAGTTTTGCCGGTACAAGATATTAAAAAAGATCAGGGTTTTGATTACTGTTTTATTTCAGCAATCCCATATCTGCAAGCACCTTTCTGAGTTTCACCCTTTCATCATCTGTTATCGGTCCGGCAGGTTCCATGCATGGTCCGGCTTCGATACCAAGCAGGTTCAGCGATTCCTTGATTACGGCAGGAAAGGTGCCGAGTGCGAATGATATTCTGAGTGGAGCAAGGGCGAACTGTGCCTCCAGGGAGCCTTTAAGATCACCTGCAATGAACTTTTCGTATATATCAGCGCACAGCCTGGGTGCAACATTGGCACAGGCCGCTATGGAACCGGCGGCTCCATAGCAAAGTGCTCCGTATATAAGTGTATCGCGACCCACCAGGACTGAAAAATTGTCTGTGTGCCGGGTAAGACGGATATATTCGGCAGTCACAGTCAGATCGCCGGAGGAATCCTTTATACCGGCAATATTGCCTATCTCAGCCAACGTAGCTACAGTTGCTGGGGAAAGACTTACCAATGTCTTTGGCGGATTGTTATAAAGTATCACAGGCAAACTGGTGCTTTCTGCGACTGTTCTGTAGTGTTTGATCAGCTGTTCCTGGGTAGGAGTAACGAACATCGGAGTAAGGACGGAAACTGCATCCACCCTG
>CAZKMH010000283.1:0-5213 GCA_964553395.1 uncultured Rikenellaceae bacterium
ACAGATTCGGTTATTACTTGTTCAACCTTTGTTCTGATTTTTTCCTTAAACAGGATCGGAACAGTGAAAAGCAGGATAAGAATGAGCATTATTAGTCCAAGAAGCGATAATAAAATTATACGGATTAGCTTTTTCATATCTATGATGTTTTTATCTGATAATCAATAATATTAAGATATTCAATTCTGATTTTGGTAAACTAAAAGTACACAATATTCAGTAGAAAAAAAATACGAGAGCTGGCGGTTGGCAAATATAATCCTTTGCCAACTGCCAACTGCAAAGGGCAAACTCTCTCCTTCTGTAAAGAACGCATTCCAAAAATCAAATTTTCATTATATTTGCACCAGCAAATAAAGGTCCCGTAGCTTAACTGAATAGAGCATCTGACTACGGATCAGAAGGTTGGGGGTTTGAATCCCTTCGGGATCACAAAACAAACTATGCTCCGCAAGGAGCATTTTTTGTTTGAATGACGGAGCAGGCCGTCAGGCATGCGTTGCATCTTTAAATAGAATTAAAACAAATCCATCCACCCAAATAAAATTCACCTGGATGGATGGAATATACTATTACTTAAAACCCTGAACATATGCCCTGAACATATGTTTCTTATAATTTTCCAAAGATCGTCACTTCCAACCGGATAAGTGTTACATAATTTTTAAAAAAAGTTACATAATTCACATATTTCCCAAATATAAGCGCTTATTATTCTGAGATTTTCAAGTTAAGGAGGATTATCTCAAAAAAACCAATAGACTCAACTCATAAAGCACTGCCTTAATCCGGCAGGGATTAAAATTTTGTTGAACAATAGCGTTATTTTTAAAATAATACTTACTTTTAATTGATGTTTACCTAATAGAAATTACTATGAAAAGATCTGCGTTACCTTCAGCACCTTCGAGATTTGTTTGGATTATTGGCCTGATACTCGGAATAATGGGCATAATAGGTCATTTTGTTACTATTGATTTTATAACTACTTATAATTACTGGTTTTTGTTTGCCGGTTTTGTATTGCTTGCACTTGGCACTACATTTAAAGAAATTTGATAACGAAGAGGTTTATTGTTTTGCCATAAATCTCCAGCGTTAAAACTTTGTGCAGGAATTTAAATAAACGAAGTAGTTACCATTCAATTACAATTGGCTTAACTATTGGCATGCAGGTAACTCCGCAGAAGGAGTAAATGAAGTGAGTGTTGGCGTCGGACGCAACCACGCCAAAACCCCCTGGCTTTCAACCCCGAGCGGGTTGAAGTTGTAAATCCAATATTTGATTGGAAATTTATTGCCGTCCTAAAAGATAAAAATATGTCAACCATGTCACTCCTGTAATGTCGGGGGTGCATCATAAAACTGTTTCATTTAAAGATGAGTTACCAGGATTGTTGAAGGAACATGGTGTTGATTATAAAGAAGAATACTTGTTTATATGAATTTTCTTCAACACCTCCGGCGTTGTAAATCATATGTGATGCAGTAACCATGGATGTTACCATGGCTATTAGACTTCGATGCCTCGGGCATCATTCATGAGAAATGCCGCAAAAGGACCTTTGCAACATCCAAATTAAAAAATTGATGCTTGAATATCAAATCATTTGATATAAAAAGCCCGCGGGGTTGATTTCCGAGGGCTGAATATCGCTACATTATTTGTTAACTATTCGGGAATACGTTTCCAGGTCTCAGTTGCGTCAACTTTAACTGAATCAAATTCGAGAGTAAACGATATTGTCCATAAATCACCTTCAAGTTCAGATTTAAAATTCACGGTCTTACCCACAAGGTCGGAGTAACTATGATACTTAATAAATTCGGTATAACTATCACCCTCATAAGCGTATTCACCGCCGCCTCCGACAACACTGTTTGTATCTGATTGATAGCCAAATGAAAAATGTTTTTCCGTAAGGAGCTTGACTGAAGGATTTGCAAACTGAGTTGTTTCATAAGCAGTGTCAGGGTACATGTACTTTGTATAAGTTGCTTCCCATGCACCCAGATAAGGATTTTCAATTACAGCTTTCTTTTGATTATTACAGGCAATAATAATAAGAATGGCTATAATAACAAAAATCAGGTAAAAAGATCTATTCATAATTACGGGCTTTAGTTGTTAGTCAAAGTTACACCAGTAAAAAGCCAAAGTCAAATTAATTATTGTAAAAGCCCCCTGAGTTGATTTCCGAGGGCTGATCCAGGCGGTAGGAATTACTAGCAAATTGTATTAATTTGTTGTTGGGCCTCATCAATTGCATCTTGCAATTCATTCTTTTGCTGTACTGACCATGAAGCGCAGTCGACAAAAGGGTCTAATGCATTCACATAATTCTGGTAGGCTGCCTTGAGTGCATTACAGTTTGGAGTTGTCGGATTAGTCGCATATACCTGTGCTGCAGTTGTCACAGCGTTAAGTTGCGACGAAACTTGTGTAGCCCAGGTGGTTCCACAGTAATCAGGGTCAGTAGCTTTCTTTTTACAAGAACCTATTCCCAAAAAAGATACTATAATCAAAAAAGAAAGTACTCTATACGTAAACAAACTAATTTTTTTCATCTTAAATGTTTTTGGTTAATAATAATGTGAAATCATCAAATAATAACAACCAGAGTCATCCTTTGTTTAAGCCAAAGTCAACTTTATTTTACGTTTATTCAAAGGTATACCGCTGCAAATAGGTTAATAGGTAACAATAGGTATTGTATTTCGTTAAACACTGGTTAGTGATAATTATCGGGCGGTATCCCATGCAAACAGGCAAAGTGTTCTTTATTCCTTTTAATTCCGATACCGCCCATTCTCTTATCAAGACTCAAGCCGACCTCAATTAAAGCCCCTGGCTTTCCTTTAGATTCACTTAAGGATCTGTGCTGCTGCTAAAAGTACCATCCCGGGAATAAAACCCATATTGTGCTGATCCATGCTCAGTTGTTTCTGTTCAGCAGGAATTGCCCAGCCGGTATAGGCATTCCTTACGGAACCATCTTCCGAAACGCAACTGAGAATAAAACTCCAGGCTTTATTCACATAACTTTCATATTTCAGGGGTATCCAGCCGTTATTAATTGCTTCCTGCATACAACCTGCAGTCATGGCTGTTGATGTAACTTCTTCCGGAGAATCAGGATCATCCACCCAGACATGCAATCCACCGTTAACTCCCTGAAACTCTGCAAGTCCTTCCGCAATTTGTGAATACATTTCTGTAAAGTACTTGTAATCAGGATTTTCCTTTGGCAAGTGCCTCAGTAATGCTGTAAGAGTATAAACCATCCATCCTGAAGCCCTGCACCAGTAAGTTTTACCGGGCTCATCCTGATCAAGGAAATAGATTGTCCTTGTCAACTTTCTATCTTTATCGAAAAAGAGTTGTAAAGAAGTTTTTGCCTGATGGACAGCATCTTTCAGGTAAACCCGGGATGTTTTCCTGTCACACAGACCTGAGGCATCTGCCAATCCCCTTACAGAGAAATACCCTGCGTCGGGAATGCACCATTTTGTATATGAAAAATCATCATGGGCAATATATCCGAAGCGATCGCGGGCTGAATAATGTAAAATTGCATCGGCAACTGAAAGACAAACATTCCTGGCATCCGGATTTTTAGTCTGTTTATACAGGGTATAGCAAGGAAAGGCGACACCTAACGTCCCTGCATATATTGAAAACGGCAACACACCGTTCCTTAAAACTCTTGATTTGCTTCCCTGGTAGGATTTAAGAATTTCCTCATCAGACATTTTTTCTGAGCGCTTAATGTGGAAATTGAGCCAGTTTTCGACAAACCCGGTACCCTCTGGATATCCTTTTTCTGCCCACATAAGTATTGCTTCAGCCTGTATTGTGCCAAACCAGTCTGTATTCAGCTGTTCGTAGGATTGATTTAGTGTCTTTTTTAACAGGGACTGAATATTGGATGGAATTTTCAATCTGTCAAACGAATACTGTCGTGTACGATCAGTATCAGGAGAATGGCCTGAAGGGAGTATTTTGTTATTTAACCATAACTTCACAAGCTCATCTTTCCCATTAGCTCTCCAGTTAGCGCCGAAGAAATCCATATCTCCATCATTATCGGCATCGAATATTCTCATGCTGTGAGAACCATCTGTATCAATAACATGAGAGGTCCATGATCTTCCCTTGCCCCCATTATTGAATATTTTGATTTCATCAGGATCAGGACTTTGAGTCATTTCTGCCACAATTATATCCTGGTCGCCATCTTTATCAAAGTCGGCACACCCGCAAAAGTGGAACGCACACGAAAGATTATTCTCAATAATATGTTCAGTCCATGTGTTTTCGGGATTTGCAGGAGCTTCAAACCATGAGATATGGTAGGTATTTGTTGCTAACTCAGCCGGAGTTAAGACAAGATCTTTTTTACCATCTCCGTTTATATCTGCAGTAGCTATAAACGCATTCTGGTGTGTCCAGGTTTCAGAGTAAGTAAATTCAGTCCATTTCCCTTCAACATTACCGTGGTTCTTATACCATTTCTGATTTACGACCACATCTGTTTTGCCATCCCGGTCAATATCGGTGATAAGAAGTCCTTCCCCGGGAGGACAACTTATGGTGGTATAATTCCATGATTCAGGAGTATCCTGCCGATAAAAATGAATAACATCTCCGTTTTTTCCCCATTCCTGCTGATTTCTGGCAACAATATCCTGGTCACCGTCTCCGTCAAAATCTTCAAGTTCAATGTCATGAACAGTAGTAGTTCCCAGAATATGTTCAGACCAGATGCCCGTTTCATTTTTCCCCGGATTTTCAAACCAGGTAATACCAGGTCTTCTGACACAAACAACATCCTGAAAACCATCTTTATTAATGTCACGAACCTCAGCGTCGGTTGAAAATGCTTTACCTTCAGCTATTTTATATTTTTTCCAGTCAGGATTTTTATACCAGTATAGCCCGCCATCTTCATATCCTCCTGCAATTATGTCGGTTTTTCCATCATTATTAAGATCTCCTATAGTTTTAAGCCACGGGTTATTAAATGTTCCGGAGTCAATTATAATCTTTGTAAATGACATCTGATGCTCAGGTCTCTTAGAGATTAAATCCGGGATTTCTTTGGTGCGGGATGACAAAAAAACAATGGAAAAGACAAATAGAATAACTGCTGTTTTATTCATACGTATATAATTTTGTTTTTAAAGGTCGTATGGAACCTCCATGTTTGTAA
>CAZKMH010000284.1:0-5197 GCA_964553395.1 uncultured Rikenellaceae bacterium
ACACCGAACATGGTTGCTACACCTTTTCCGCCGCGGAATCCGGCAAAAAGGGGGCAAATATGTCCGATTATCGCTGTAAATCCGGTTAATATCTGAAGGTTAACAAGCAGGGCACTTTCTTGAGGTGCAAGATGAAAGAGGTTCGGAAGAAGCGCTGCAAGGCACCCCTTGGCCAGGTCAAACAGCAAAACCGGTACGCCGGTCTTCCATCCGAGTACACGAAATACATTAGTTGCACCTGCATTTCCGCTACCGTGCTCCCTGACGTCAATTCCGTGGAATAGTTTACCAGCCCATACAGCCGAAGGTATCGATCCAAGGACATATCCGGTAATGACAGCAATCAGGATTAACGGATAATTCATTTAGCATCATGTAAACGCGCGGTAAGTTCTTCGAGTTGTTTTTTCAATTCAGAAGGGAGCTTGTCGCCAAAAATTGCATAATGAATATTAATAAGTTCAAGTTCTGCCATCCATTCAATCTTATCGACCTTAAGAAGGTCAGGAATATTTACTTCAGAATCTTTTAATCCTGCAGTATCAATACTTCCGTCTTTCGGGACATAGCCTATTGCAGTTTTGTTTGCATTGTCAGAGTCCTCGGTGCGTTCAAAGATCCATTTCAGCACACGGATATTGTCACCGTATCCCGGCCAGAGGAATTTACCGGCGGAGTCTTTACGGAACCAGTTTACATTAAAGAGTTTAGGCAGCATGTTTTTAACCGGGGCGTTTTCTCCGATCTTTATCCAGTGGCCGAAGTAATCAGCCATATGATAACCGCAGAAAGGAAGCATCGCAAACGGATCCCGGCGGACACCTGCTTTAAGTCCGATAGCTGCAGCCGTTACCTCAGACCCCACTATTGATCCCATGAATACGCCGTGATTCCAGTCAAATGACTGGTAAACAAGCGGCAGGGTATCGGGGCGCCGGCCCCCGAACAGTATTGCTGATATAGGCACACCGGCAGGATTTTCCCAGTCGCTGTCAATTACAGGGCATTGTTTTGCAGGAGCAGTAAAACGGGCATTTGGATGGGCTGCAGGTTTCCCGCCTGCCAGATCATATTTTTCATTTGTCCAGGTAATGGTTCCTTCAGGAATATCATAACCGATCCCTTCCCACCAGATATCTCCATCCGGCGTAAGTCCGGTATTCGTAAAAATGGAATTATTATTGCAGGAAAGCATTGCATTTGGGTTGGTGCTCATAGAAGTATAAGGTGCAACACCGAAAAATCCGGCTTCGGGATTGATGGCATATAATCGTCCGTCCTCACCGAATTTCATCCAGGCAATATCATCGCCAACGGTCTCGACCTTCCAGCCCGGAAGAGTAGGGATAAGCATTGCCAGGTTGGTCTTACCGCATGCGCTGGGGAAAGCTGCTGCAAAATATTTTTTGACTCCCTTCGGGTTGGTAATGCCCATGATCAGCATATGTTCAGCCATCCAACCTTCTCTTCTTGCCATGTTGGTGGCGATACGCAAAGCAAAACACTTCTTTCCAAGAAGTGCGTTTCCGCCGTATCCGCTGCCATATGACCATATCTCATTTGTCTCGGGGAAGTGTGTTATATATTTCTTTTCGATCGGAGCACATGGCCATTTTTTATCTTTTTCTCCGGGCTGAAGCGGTGCTCCAACCGAATGTATACAGGGAACAAAATCATGATTGCCAAGGACAGCCAGAACAGCTTTGCCCATCCTGGTCATGATTCGCATATTGACAACAACATATGGGGAGTCGGTGATCTGAACACCTATGTGTGCGATTTTTGAACCGAGGGGACCCATGCTGAATGGCATGATGTACATCGTCCGGCCTTTCATGCTGCCCCTGAACAACGGGCGGAGTGTATTTTTCATCTCCTCAGGATCGCTCCAGTTGTTTGTAGGGCCGGCATCTTCCTGTCTGGCGGAACAGATGAAGGTGCGGTTCTCCACACGTGCGACATCACTGGGATCGCTTTGAAAATAATAGCTGCCGGGACGTTTCTTTTCATCAAGCCTGACTGCCATGCCGCTCCCGACCATCTGATCGAGCAGCATCTGGTTTTCTTTATCAGAACCATCGCACCAATGGACAGCGTCAGGCTGACAAAGTTCCGCCCATTCTTTTACCCATTCTGTTAATTTTTTATTACTTGTCATAATCAATCTTTTATAAATTTTAGGTTATTGTGACCATTCATTTGGTTTACGCACCCAGCGATGCTTTCTGAGTTGCGTCATCAGTTCGGGATTAAGGGGACCATCATCGCTTGTTTTAAGATTCAATTTCACATGCCCGGGCTTCCGCATTCCCGGAATAATTGTACTTACTGCAGGTTCTCCGAGTATAAACCGGAGTGCCATTTCAGGCAATGTCATACCTTCCGGAAGAAGCTTTTTAAGCATATCGGCACGTTCAACTGTAGGGATCAGATTTTCTTTAACAAAGTAGCTGTTCCGCCAGTCGCTATCCGGCCATTTGCTCGTTTTCGTCAGAGTGCCCGAAAGTGAGCCTTCGTCGAACGGAACCCTGGCAATAACCCCGACATTCATTTCATGGCATGCAGGGAAGAGTTCGTCTTCAGGATTCTGATCAAAAATATTATATATGACCTGAACGGAATCAATCAGTCCGCTTCTGACTGTTTTCACACCGTTCCATGGTTCCCACCTGTTTATACTTATCCCGATTGCGTGTATCAGTCCCTGTTGCTTAAGAGCAATCATTTTCCCGATTCCTCTTTCATCCTTCAGCCAGTGATCTTCCCAGGTATGGAACTGCATCAGGTCGAAAGAATCGAGTCCGGAATTTTTCAGGCTCGATTCCACGTACTTCTGAATGTGGTCAGGCGGGTAACAATCATCCAGCGTGTAATGGTGTTTTGCAGGCCACTGAAAATTTTTGGGAGGTACTTTTGTGGCTGTATATAACTTTTTGTCCTTATTTGCCCTTACAAGTTCACCAAGCAGCCCTTCGCTCTTACCACTTCCGTAAGCCCAGGCCGTATCGAAAAAATTACATCCCATATCAACAGCTGTCTGCAGGGCAAGCAATGATTCTTTGTCATCAGAACCGGTCCACGAAGCCATACCCCACATGCCATAACCTATTTCACTTATTTTCCAGTTTGTCCTGCCAAAATTGCGATATTTCATACTTCCATGTGTATTTAATAAGTAGAGGCGTTGCACGCAACGCCTCTGCACATTAAACAAATTCAGATCATAAATTGTTCATTATTTTCCGTATTTGATCGAAGCCTGTGAAGCTGCAAGCCTTGCGATCGGCACCCTGAACGGTGAGCAGCTTACATAAGTTAAACCTGTTTTGAAGCAGAATTCAACCGATGCAGGATCTCCGCCCTGTTCGCCGCAGATTCCTACTTTCAGATCGGGTCTCGTGGCACGGCCTTTCTGAACCGACATTGTAATCAGTTGTCCGACACCATCCTGGTCAATTGTCTGGAACGGATCTGCCGGAAGCATCTTCTTGTCGAGATAATCGTTAAGGAATCCGCCTATATCATCGCGGCTGAAACCGTAAGTCATCTGGGAAAGGTCGTTTGTTCCGAATGAGAAGAACTCTGCACTTTTCGCCATTCGGTCGGAGAGGAGGGCAGCGCGTGGTATCTCGATCATTGTACCGTATTTGTAATCTATCTTATTGACTCCGAATTTCTTACAGACTTCATCATAAACTTTATCCACAACTTTTTTAGTAATATCAAGTTCTGATACATCGCATGTTACCGGGACCATTAATTCAGGATGCGGATGTTTTCCTTCCTGAATTAGCTCCATTGTTGATTCGAACATAGCTCTTACCTGCATTTCAGTGACTTCAGGATAAGTAATGCCAAGGCGGACACCACGGTGACCCATCATCGGATTCGATTCATGGAGAGCCTCACCACGTTTTTTGATATCTTCTCTTTTAATGCCGAGTGCTTTTGCCAGCTCTTCCTGCTTATCCGGCTGTTGCGGTACAAACTCATGAAGCGGCGGGTCAAGGAGCCTGAATGTAACAGGCAAACCATCCATTGCCTGGAGTGTATCTTTCATAGCCTTCTTTGCGAATGAGAAGAGTTCATCGAGAGCCTTACGGCGTTCCGATTCATTTGAGCTGAGGATCATCTTTCGAAGAAGGAACAAAGGTTGTTCTGAACCTTTTCCGTAAAACATATGTTCGGTACGGAAAAGTCCGATCCCTTCAGCTCCGAAATCGCGCGCAATCTTTGCATCAGAAGGAGTGTCAGCATTGGTGCGGACACCCATTTTACGAAATTTGTCAACGATACTCATGAATTCCCTGAATCTCGGATTTTCCGTAGCATCCATAAGTTCTATTGCACCTGTATATACATTTCCTTTTGTACCGTTAAGGGTAAGAAGATCACCTTCTTTGATAACCAATCCATTACCGGATACTTTTGCAGTTTTTGACATAACATCAACATGAAGTCCGCCGGCTCCCACGATGCAGCATTTACCCCAGCCGCGGGCAACAAGTGCAGCATGTGATGTCATCCCGCCGCGGGCAGTAAGAATACCTTCAGCAGCACGCATTCCTTCAACATCCTCTGGATTCGTTTCTTCGCGAAGAAGAATTACTTTTTCACCCTTGCGGAACCAGGCGACTGCATCTTCAGCCGTGAACACAACTTTTCCGACAGCGGCACCGGGTCCGGCAGGCAGGCCTTTCACAAGAGGTGTCACTTTCTTTTCTGCATCCGGATTGCATATCGGGTGAAGCAGTTCATCAAGCTGTGCCGGGTCAACACGCAGAACGGCGGTTTTTTCATCAATAAGTTTCTCATGAAGCATGTCCATTGCCATATTCAGTGCTGCTGTACCTGTTCTCTTACCGGCACGGCACTGAAGCATGTAAAGAACACCTTCCTGGATTGTGAATTCAATATCGAGCATGTCGCGGAATGACTTTTCCAGGATATCCCGGATATCACACAACTCTTTGTATGTATGAGGCATAGCCTCCTGCATGCTATGCAGATGCTTATTCTGTTCGTTTTTGGTTTCATTGTTCAGGGGACTGGGAGTTCTGATACCTGCTACCACATCTTCACCCTGTGCATTAACCAGCCATTCGCCATAGAACAGATTCTCACCGGTAGCCGGATTGCGTGTAAATGCAACACCTGTTGCGGAGGTATCTCCCATATTCCCGAATACCATTGCCTG
>CAZKMH010000285.1:0-5191 GCA_964553395.1 uncultured Rikenellaceae bacterium
TACGTAAGCTGGAGGGTTTTTCGCAGGAGGACCTGGACAGGTTTTCCATCCTGGCATATGCCTCTGAGTCGACCCAGTCGGGTATCAGCAAAAAGTGCTGCCATTGCATGATGCTGTTGATTGTGACTTTTGTTTCAGAGATGGTACCTCTTTTTGTTGAAACCAAAATAACACCGTTACCGGCCCTTGCCCCGTAAACCGATGCCGCGGCTGCATCCTTCAGAACACTGAAGTTTTCAATGTCATTGGGATCGAGCTGCTGAAATTCAACATCTGTGGCCGGCACACCATCTATTATGATCAGTGGAGCGCCAAAACCACGGATATTCATACTGATGCCCGTTGCGTCGCCGGGTTGTCCGTTCACGTTCTTTATGAACAAACCGGGAGACCGGCCCATGATTGACTGTGAAAGGGTTGGCATTGTTACTGCAGACAATTCATCAACTGCCACAGTGGTAATACTTCCTGAAAGGTTTACTTTTCTCTGGGTTCCATAACCAACAACAACCACCTCATCGAGCCCAAGCAGCTCTTCCGCCATGGTTACATCAATTACCGACCGTCCGCCAATCTGAATTTCCTGTAAAGCCATTCCAATAAAGGAAAAGGCCAGAATATCAGCTGAGGCCGGTACATCCAGAGAGTATTTACCGTCAATACCTGTAACCATTCCGACTGTAGTGCCTTTTGCAATAACCGATACGCCTGGTAACGGAGCACCGGTTTGATCGGTTACAGTACCTGAAATCCTTTTGACTTGCTGAAGAGTTTCAGATGAGCTGGCTGAACTTATTCCCGTAGTGAGGGATAAGCAGGTGAGGGATAACATAAAAGCAATTAGTTTGATACAAACTAACCGTTTCTTAAATAAGATCCGTAGTAAATACAGATCCGCTCTTTCATTATTCATAGTAGATCGAGGTTAGTGATTATTAATAAATGAAAAATCTATACAGCTTTATATTATGCAAAGAATCCCTTTTGTTTTGTACAAAGTACCCTTGAAAATTCCCAAATGTAAAATTTAAAAATTTGAATTCAAAAATTTTGTTATCATTTTTCCAAATAAAATTCTCCTTATGATTTAAAAGATTCATATTCTGATTTAAAGGTTGCGTCAGGGTAAGTATGTTAATTATTAATATCACTGCAGGAAGAAATTTTTGTTAAAGTGTTTCTCAGGTTTTGATGATCACTTTGAATTCAAAATAATAAAACTAAATTTACGGGAACCGGATCTTTAACTTCTTTAAAAAATGACAAACATATCAGAAATCAAACTCAGCATGCTCATTATTTTATTAATTGTCTTATTGACAGGCAACTCCTGTTCCTCTTCTGAAACGGATCCTTACACAGATTATACATGGACATCTGAAATATGTAATAATCATCCAAGACTCTATTTCAATAAATCGACTTTCAGGGATGTGAAAAAGAGGGCTCTGAACGAGGAGAAAGCCATGTTCGATGAAATGAAAAAAAGGGTTGATGAACTGATCGGACAGAAGATAGAATTTAAAGAACCCTATGTTGCCGATGGGACACAAAACAGTGATCATGAATATGGTTTGCGGGCTGCAGAATCAGCATTCCTTTACAGGGTACTGAAAGAAGAAAAATACCTCGATCTGACCAAATCGTTAATAATAGCTTTAAACGACTATTACAAGCTGAGGACAGATGCAAAACTGAATATTCAGTGGTATGCCTTCTCCAGGATCGGCACCCTGTGTGCTTTCGATTGGATATATGATAATCTGACAGTACAGGAAAGAGTGGAGATGGGCCGACCACTCCTGTTGGTTATCAACGATATGATGCACGATGGGAAACGCAAGAGCTTTTTCCGGGAAAATACCGGCGATTATAAAACGGGTTTTTACGGACCTCCCTGCCTTTCATGGTATGCCGGTCTTGTCTTTTATAAAACAGGCATAAATGATGAGATTGCAGAAAAACTGCTGAAAAAAGGATACGATGATTATACCAAATTACTGGAGTACAGAAAAAGTACATCCGGTGATGATGGTGGTGCTGCTACTGCAGTACTGGGATATTGTATGGGTGCTTATCCCTGGGCGGAATTTAGTTTCTTTCATACCTTTCAGGCAGCAACAGGGCTCAATGTCTCGAAGGAATGGCAATATGTGCCTGATTTTCTGTATTATATTTACTGGAACTGGCTTCCGGGAGATAAACAATTCGGTTATGGTGATGTAGCTCATTTTGATAACAATTTGCCACTGGGAAGCATGCATATCCATCTGTCACAAATGATACATTTTTTTGGTGATGGAAGGCCCGAAATGGTAGCTCTTGCCAAATGGATGCAGACAAAAGTAAAAAGACAGCCGATTGATGCCCTTCCTTATACCCGATTCCTTTTAGTAAATACTCATGATGAGATTGAAGCGAAAGAACCTTTACCTGAGATGCCTTCCGGAATGTTTTTTGAGAATATGGGTCAGGTTTTTATGAGATCGGGGCCAGCGGCGGAAGATACATATGCTCTGTTTACTGCGGGTGGTATCATTAGCCAGCACAGGCACTACGACAACAATAATTTCGTGATTTTCAAAAAGGGATTCCGTTCACTGGATACCGGAAGTCGGCCTGAACCCGGTAATCAGCTGACTCATTATTTTTGCAGAACTGTAGCACATAATTGTATCCTTATAAATATGCCTGGTGAGATTATGCCACAGTACTGGGGGGGCCCTGCCCTGTCTGAAGAAGATCACCCAATCCCGAATGATGGTGGACAATCTCAGCTTCTGGCATCTGATGTTATTGCATTTGATGAGAATAAGGATTATGTATATGTAGCCTCGGACGCTACTAAATCATATCATGCCGATAAATCTCAACTTGTCCTGCGTCAGTTTCTGTTCCTCTTACCCGATCACTTCGTAATATTTGACAGGGTAATTTCCACAAAACCGGAATTTAAAAAGACATGGCTTCTCCATACAGCTTCAGAGCCGGTGATAAAAGGCAACGAGTTTTTTGAAGATTTTGATGATGGAAGATTATTCTGCAGGACCATACTTCCTGAAAAAGCCGGAGTTACAAAAATCGGCGGACCGGGAAAACAATTCTGGTCCGGAGAAAGGAACTGGCCATTACCCATATTGACGCCTGAAGACTGGAATTACAGGAGAAGCAGTAAAGCACCGCTGGATACAGTTCCATTGCTTGGGCAATGGAGGATTGAAGTATCTCCATCAAAAGGAGCATCCGGGGATAATTTTCTTCATCTGATACAGGTTGGAGACGATTCTGTAACCTCGATGGTAAGGTCAGAAAAGATTGAAGAAGACGGAATGACAGGAGTAAGAATTGAATCCAATTCAAAGAAGTATGAGATTATGTTTGCAACAAAAGGACCAGCCGGAGGAAAGATTTCGATTACTGAAAATGGTGCTGTAATCAGAGATGAAAAATTCACTGATCAGGTAAAACCGCAGGTCGGATTATTTTAACATTAAAAACCGGGGAATAAATTTCCGTTTGCTATAATAATGCCATATTGTAAGACACTTATAGGAAAGCTAATAAATCAAAAATGATGAAAAAATCAACCATTACGAAAATCAGTGAAATAAGTTATTCAGTAACTAAACCAATTGAAATCTCGTTGATAATAGTAATTATTACCTGGATCCTCTTTTCCTGTACAAGCCGATCCGGAAAAGAGATAAGCAAGGAACAAAAATACACTGTCCCGGAGGGCTATTTCGATGAAGCAACAGATATTCCTGCATTCTGGGTAAGTACTGTAACGGAGATTAATGCTTTTCTTAAGGATAATATAAAGAAAGGTATGGTTGAAACAATTGCCACCTCACCTGGAGGACGACCGGTCAAGGCTGTTTTTTATGGAATGAAAAGAGAGGGAAAAGGAACAACAACATTCTCGGGTGCTTGCGGCATTAACAATATAGCTCCTTATCGCGGAACGGATAATAGTAAAACTGTTTATCTGGGTCTGGGAGGAGTTCATGGCTTTGAACTCGAAGGGATTATCGGAATCGTAAACCTGATTTCAGTTTTTGAAACAGGAAAAGACCTGAATGGAAGAGAGTGGCCTGAATTAATTTCAGTAATGAATAAAATTGACAGGATTATTCTGATCCCACTGTTGAATCCCGATGGCCGGGATCGTGTTCCGGTCAGGTTAGAGACTCATCGCGGCGCTTCAAAAGATTCCTATGTTATTCACGAATTGCTTAATACAGGCGGTAAGCATGATGGTACTCTTATCGGCTGGCCCGAAGTAAAAGAGTATATCCCAATGGATTTTTCCACTGTTGGATTCCCGGGCGGTTACCCGAACGACGCGGGCGTCAACATGATGCACGATGATTTTTTCGGTACGGTGCAACCTGAAACCCGGGCTTTGTTCGATTTGGTAGCAGATGAAAAGCCTGACCTTATTATTAATATGCACACTGGTGCGCCTGGTAATGATTATTATATGCGTATGCATCGTCCCTTTTGTGAACCATCTCTTCGGCCGGTATTCGATTCCCTGTACAGAGATGTGCATACCGGCCTGACTTTAAATGACATGCAGGGTACAGATGATATTAATACCGAAGCAAATCCGGCAAAGGCTTACCAGGGTGTTTATAATCTTGACTGTGCACTGAATCTTCATTGCGGAGCCCTGAGCGTTGTAGTGGAAGCTCCCAGTCATGGGTTTTCCGGAACCAACCGTGCCGGAGAACCGGTATTACAGACTCCCGAAATGCTGCTCAATGCCGAACTTGTCGTGCACTGTGAAGCAATGAAATTCCTTGCCGGGACAGGTGGAAGATCAAAATGGACATCGATTTTTAAAAACTAATCAAATATATAATTATGATAAAAACAACATTATTTATTATTGCAATATTACTTTCAGAATTTCTCTTTTTAACTGTTGAAGGTAAGAAACCGGAGCGGCCTGTCAGGATTGACCCTGATAATCCTTATTATTTTCTCGATACAAAAGGTAAACCGTTGATGCTTCTCGGGGACTATACATGGGAGACATTTTCAGGTATCAATTCTGACTATGAAAGTTTCTTTAAATCCCTTAAATCAAGGGGACTGAACGTTGCAAGGGTATGGCTCTGGTGGGGTTGTGAGGAGCTTCCCGAAGGAAATAGTTTTCCTGCGGATAAGAAACTCCACATTGAAC
>CAZKMH010000286.1:0-5183 GCA_964553395.1 uncultured Rikenellaceae bacterium
TATAAAACCTGTGAGTGTTAATTGTCAGGAGACTCTTAATATTGAGTTTCAATAACCTGTTACAACCATTAATGTATAAGCGACCTGAAATTTGTTGCCTATGATGAAATCACGCCTGAAAATAAAGGCAGAAAAGCATAGGCACTACTTTTTTACAGCAAGGTAAAATTTTACTATTATTGCATATTAAATTGATTTGTAACAATTAAAAATAAAAAAATAAACGTATGAAAAAAATCTTTAACTCAGGAGAACATCATTATCCTCATGTAAAAAAATTACCGATAGAACTAATAATTTCTATCATGATTCTCATGTCAGGCTTTACAAATATTTTCGCGACACAAAGCCTGAATAATGACCCCCAGCAACAAATTACAGTTACAGGAACGGTAACTGATGATGCACAAGGTGACCCTTTACCTGGTGTTAATATTGTTGTTAAAGGAACAATCATTGGTACTTTATCCGATGTAGCCGGAAGATACTCAATTACTGTATCGGACCCGAATTCTGTTCTGGTATTTACATTTATAGGATATAATACACAGGAAATCTCATTAGCCGGTCAAAGGATCGCAGATGTAAAAATGGTTCAGAGTATTGAAGCTTTGCAGGAGGTTGTGGTTGTAGGGTATGGGACAACGAAAAAGGTTAATGTAATTGGCTCGGTGGCGCAAGTGACTTCTGAAACTATTGAAAACAGAACTGTTTCCAGTGTGTCAAATGCATTAACAGGCCAAATGACTGGTGTTACTGTTATTCAACGTTCAGGGAAACCAGGATTTGACGGGGGAGAGATAAGAATTCGCGGTGTTGGTTCATTTGGGGCTACACCTTCAGCGTTGATCCTGATTGACGGGATTCCGGGTTCAATGGATGAAATTAATATCAATGATATTGAATCAATATCGGTATTAAAGGATGCTTCATCTGCTGCAATTTATGGAGCCCGGGCAGCTAATGGTGTAATTCTCATTACAACAAAGAAAGGTAAAGAGGGTACTGTTGTAAGTTATAATGGGTATTATGGGATTTCAACTCGAACAGAATTTCCCGATCTGGCCGAGTCGTGGGAATATGCCGAAGAGTATAATGTAGCAATTGGCTTAGAAGCCTTTTCTGCTGAAGATATTGCAAAATATAAATCGCAGAGCGATCCTGACAACTTTCCAAATACTGATTTCCCGGGACACACTTTTTCGAGAAAGGGTATGCAGACCGGTCATGATCTGTCGATCACCGGAGGACGAAATTCAAACCGTCACTTCCTTTCTGCCGGGTATCTTTACGACCGGGGACTGGTTATTAAAAATGACTATAAACGCTATAACTTCAGGCTTAACCTTGAAAATGACCTTGGTAATAAACTAACACTTACTACCAGGATTGCAGGTTCCTGGGAGGAAGCAAATGAACCCACTACCACTGCAAATAAAAGTTATGAAACGGTAGAAGAGATAATACAGACAGCACTAAGGTTTCCTGCTATTTATTTGGGACAGGCTTCAAATGGTGACTTTGGCGAAGGACCGGAATCAGGAGGAACAGCCTATTCGTGGTTGGCTTCAAAAAGTTATATCAGGCGGCCTACTACAAAGGCTGGATTAAATTTAAGGCTTGACTGGAAACCGATCAGTGACCTGGTTATATCCGCTTTAGGAGGTTACAATTTTGCTATTGCCGAAACCAGGAATTACCGGGCATCACAGAGGTTAACCCCCACTATAAATTTACCGACGGCTACGCTGGAACAAATAAAAAATAGTTCCGCTTTTAAAACAATGCAATTTCTTGCAGAATATTCCAGAGTGTTTAAAGGCCATGATCTTAACGTTTTGGGTGGCTACTCATTTGAACATCAAATAAGTGAAAATTTTGACGGAAAACGGATAGATTTTCCCAGCAACGATTATACTGTAATGGGCATGGGTGGAGTAAATAGTCAATTTGTTACTGGAAATGATACGGAATGGGCGATACAATCATTCTTTAGCCGGGTCCGGTATAATTACAACCAAAAATACTTATTCGAATTTACTTTGCGGCATGATGGTTCCTCCCGGTTCCCCCCGGATGAAAAATACGCTACATTCCCTTCACTGGCAGCAGGATGGCGGGTTTCTCAGGAAGACTTTTTCAAGGAAGCGGTGCCCTGGGTATCTAACCTGAAACTAAAAGCTTCGTGGGGCACACTCGGTAACCAGAATATCGGTAACTATCCGTATCAGTCAACCCTGGCTAGCGGAAGAGACTATCCGTTTGGAACAGGGATATCAACAGGTGCTGCATACAGAACCTACAGGGATCCTAAAATCCATTGGGAATCTACTGAAGTTAAAGATCTTGGAATTGAATCTGGTTTTTTTGATGGAAAAATTCTTTTTAATGTAACATATTTTGACAGGTTCACCCGTGATATCCTTTATACACCAGGTTCAAGTGTAAGTGCTGTTCTCGGAGTTGGTATCAGTGAAACCAATACAGGAGAAGTAAAAAATTCCGGATGGGAATTTGAACTGGGTCATCAGAATACTCTTAACGACTTTAATTACAGTATAATGGGAAATTTTTCCATTATTAAAAACGAAGTGGTTACACTTGGATTGGGAAATGTTATGCAACCCAACGGGATGGTTGGAAACGGCAGTACCCTGTTTATAGGGTATCCAATGCAAATGTATTACGGTTATAAATCGGATGGCGTATTTACTTCAGCAGATGATATTACCGAGTGGGCTGATCAAACGAAAGTAACACCCAGCCCGGAACCGGGTGATATCAGATATATGGATCTCAGCGGCCCCGAAGGTGTACCTGACGGAGAAGTCGATGCCAACTACGACCGGACATATATTGGTTCACAAATTCCCAAATATACGTTTGGATTAAATCTTTCTGCACAATATAAACAAATTGATTTTTCTGCTTTTATTCAGGGAGTTGCCGGAGTTTCCGGCTTTCTGGAAAATTATGTCGGGTTTGCATTCAGGAATCTTGGGACCATTCAGCAATGGCAGATTGACGGCCGTTTCGATCCGGACAACCCTGAACGGTATCCTGATTATCCCCGGCTGGAGATTATTACAAATGTTGGTACACCAAACACAGTATCTTCTGATTTCTGGATTCTTAACGCTTCTTACGTACGGTTAAAAAATCTCCAGGTGGGATATACCCTGCCCAAAAGAATTTTAGATGCAGTCCGGATGAGTACTCTACGCGTTTACCTGAGTGCCGAGAATCTTTTTTCATTAAACAGTTACAGGCAAGGCTGGGATCCTGAGATAAATACAGGAGGTGCTTATTATCCTATACTGTCAACTTTTACATTCGGAGTAAATGTTAAGTTCTAATTTCATAAAAAACACTTATACAATGAAAACAAATATAAAAGTAAATAATATGATTGCAGGTTCTTTACTCCTCCTGATACTGCTTGCTATAAGTTCCTGCAGTAAAGAACTTGAACAATATCCTAATAATCAGTTCGCCAAGGAAACCTTCTGGACAAATGAATCCAATGCAATGATTGCCCTGACAGGTGTCTATCGCGGAAATATTGTTTTTAATGGAACGCAGGTAAACCCCAGCGACTGGTGGTGCTATGCCGGACTGATTTTATTTGAACATGCGACTGATAATGCTTTCGACCGAAGAGGGAAAAATGCTGCTCAAAACCGTTTGACAAATGGAACCTTATTACCGGATAATGCTATTCTTGGGACTCTCTGGAATGGTTCATATATCAGGATAGCTATTTGTAACGATTTCCTTGAAAATATAGAATCTGTTGAAATGGATGAGACAACAAAAAAACGTATGATTGCTGAAGTCCGTTTTATCCGTGCCGCACAATATTTTTATTTATGTCAATTCTGGGGAGCTGTGCCACTGGTAACTAAAACCCTGACACCCGATGAAGCCAATGAACAGACCAAAACTCCAAAAGCTGATATAGTTAGCTTTGTTATTGATGAATTAACTGAAGCTGCTGTTGATCTCCCGCGTTGCAAGGATATACCCGGTTCGGAATTTGGACGTGCACCAAAACAGGTCGCACTTGCATTCCTTGGCAGAATCTATATGGCAGAAAAGAGATTTACAGATGCTTCAGATGTATACAAACAAATCATTGATTTTGGAGATAATATTATTGATCCCGATTATGAAAGTATCTTCAATACATCTAATGAAACAAGTGCTGAAATTATTTTCAGTGTTCAGTATGCTGCTGAACTTGCTGCAAATGGATTGACCCAGCATGCATTGCCCGCCAACAAATCGGGTTGGCACCTGGTAAATCCACTTGAAAACCTGGCGATCGAATACGATTTTACCGATGGAACGCCGTTCTCTTACAGTGATCCGCGTTTTAACTCACATAACATGGGTGAAAACCGTGATCCTCGTTTTGCTGCCAGTTACTTATACGATGGTCGCGTTTTTGGAGGGAATATTTACGATTGTCACCCTGACCATGCATCATCAATCGATCAGCTGACTTATTCAAAACAGGCTACCCGCACAGGCTACGGCCTGCGTAAATTTTTCGATGAGGATTTTTCAGGTAGTTTATTAACCGGGTACGGTGGAAACATACCAATTATCCGTTATGCAGAAGTATTGCTGAGCTACCTTGAGTCTGAACTTGAAGGAGGAAAACCAATTACTCAGGAACTCCTGGACATAACAAT
Organism: uncultured Rikenellaceae bacterium; assembly: GCA_964553395.1. Taxonomy (GTDB): domain Bacteria; phylum Bacteroidota; class Bacteroidia; order Bacteroidales; family VadinHA17; genus LD21. Next base: position 4,698 of record CAZKMH010000286.1, read on the forward strand.
TAATAAAATAAGGCAACGAGAATCCGTCCAGATGCCAGTAATTACCGTAACTGACCCTGCCCTGCTGCGTCCGATTCTTCGTAAAGAAAGAAGGATTGAACTCGCAATGGAAGGTATACGGTACTGGGATCTTTTGCGTTGGGAGATTCTGGGTGAAGTAATGCAAGGTGATTTCTGGGGTGCCTCTTTCCCGGATGCAACTAAAACAGGTTCAAAAACGGATCCAACAGGCAATAAAAGATGGTGGGTTGATAATAAAGCATTCAGAACAGGACAAGATGAAGTCTGGCCGATTCCTCAATCAGAACAGGATATTAATCCTAATTTGAGAGACTAAATCCTACTGTTCATTAAGAGGCTGTCTCAAAAGTTGTTCTTTACCCCCAAACCCCCCAGGGGGCTTAGAAAGTATCTGGTATCAACCCCCCAACCCCATAGCCGTCAACCTAAGGAGTTTTGGGGACAAAAGTTTCCCCTCCTTTTGAA
>CAZKMH010000287.1:0-4912 GCA_964553395.1 uncultured Rikenellaceae bacterium
CGGAAACTATGGAACATATTCAGGTTTCAGGTCTTTACCCCTGCGGTGAAGGATCCGGTTATGCAGGTGGTATTGTTTCATCAGCTGTTGACGGTATAAGAGCAGCTGAAGCTATAGACAGAAAACTGAGGAATGAGCGATGAGAAGTGAGTGATGAGTAGTGAGTAGTTCTGCTCACCCGCTCACTGCTCACCGCTCATCGCTTCTTCAAAGTTGCCTTCCTCTGCTCCGGGTAAACTCTGAAAAGATCACCGACGCTGCCATACTTACATTGAGCGAATCAATCCCTGAACCTGTCTGGTGAAGTCCCGGGATCATTATCCTGTCTGTAATAAAAGGAATTAGTTCCTCTGAAATTCCCCTGGATTCGTTTCCAAGTAAAATGATCCCTTTATCACGCAGTTTGTAAGAATAAATTGATTCCCCTTCAAGCAAGGCTCCATAGATTCTTGTTTTATTCTCCACCGCTTTTTTAAACAATGCCTGCAGATCAGTATAAAAAACATTTACATGAAGGATAGCACCCATACTTGACTGGATCACTTTCGGATTATATACATCAACACAATTCTCCGAACAACAGATATTATTTATCCCGAACCATGCTGCAGCCCTGATTATGGTTCCCAGATTGCCCGGATCCTGGATACAATCAAGAGCGACAGTCAGTTCATTCCAAAATTCGCCATGATCCATCTTAATCTCCGGCATCTGGATGATTGCCAGGGCATTATGTGGGGTTTTAAGTGAACTTACCCTTTTAAGTTCTTCATAGCTGACCGGGATGATCTCACCGACTCCATTTTTGTCCACCAGGGGAAGGGAGTTGAGAAATTCAGGTTTGGCTACCAGTGACTTTACAGTCATTTTCGCTTTCAGAAATTCCTTTACAAGCTTGTCACCTTCAATAACGTATAACCTCTCTTCTTCTCTTATTTTCTTTTTCTGAAGAGATAAAATGAAATTGATCTTATTCTTGTTCAGCACTACTAAACCTGTTTGTGATTACTTTATGAAACCTTTTTGTTGCCCTTTGTACGCCTTTGTAGTTAAGCATTTTTGACATTCTTAACCAGATTTGTATATATTATTATTGATATATTTGCGTAACACTTTTTATACAAAATTTGAAAAAAAATATATCAAATAAAAATATTTTCATACAAAGGTTCAATTTACTTTTTCTTCTTATAATTATAATTATATCGTCCTGTAGCCCAACAAAATATGTACCCGGGAATGAAACGCTTCTTGATAAAAACCATGTAGTCATAAATAATGAGGGGATAAGTAAAACTGACCTTCTGCCATATATTAAGCAACAACCCAACAAACGTATTTTTGGAGCAAAGTTTTATCTCGGTCTGTATAATCTTTCCAATATAAACAAAGAGAAATGGCCACATACGTGGCTGAGGAATATCGGAGAAGAACCTGTTATTTATGATCCGTTTGCTACCGAAAAAACCCTTGACGATCTGCAGTCATATATTGCATCGAAAGGCTATTTTGATAGCAAGGTAGTGGATACAACTGAAACGGAAAAGCGAAAGACTGAAGTGTTTTACAATGTAAACCTGAAGACACCTTACACCATCCGTAGTCTCATCTTCGAATTTGCTGATACCGTCTTAATGGAATTCTTTTATGATCGTGACTCGGTAAACTGCCTCATCCAGAGAGGACAACCTTATGATGTTGATGTGCTTCAGTCTGAACGAACCCGCCTGGAGCGTTTGATCAGGGATCAGGGATATTATGGATTTTCAGGCGATCATATATCGTTCAGAGCTGACAGTACTGTAGGGAACCGGCAGGTCGACATATTCTATGAAGTTAAGGAATCATTGAAACTTGATGCTTTCGGCAGGATCACCTCAGTCCCTCACTCTCTGTACTATATCAGGAACGTTTATATTTATCCTGATTTTGTACCTAAAGATGCCCTGGAGGGAGGCGAGGCTTATACAAAAAACCTGGATACAACGATTTATGAAAACTACTATTTCATTTCCCCGGGGGGTAAGCCTGAGATCAAATATGATATGATCATTCAATCGCTTTATTTCAAACCCGGATCCAGATACTCTGTAACCAGGACAGAGCAGACCCAGGCACACCTCTCTTCTTTAAAGACATTTCGCCTGACTAATATTTACTTTAATGAAATATCGGATAAGGATATTAAAAATGGATCTGGTAAAAGACTCGATTGTATTATCCAGTTAACACTTCTTAGTCAGCAATCCTACAAAGTTGAAGTTGAAGGGACACATACCGGTGGCGACCTTGGAGGTGCACTGAACCTTGGCTATCAACATAAGAACCTGTTTCGTGGAGCCGAGCAGTTCAATCTAACACTGAAGGGTGCATATGAAAGGCTTTCGCAGCAGACATCCGGTTTGCACAGTTCTCTGGAATATGGAGCCGAAACAAGTCTCAGGTTCCCGAAATTCCTGGTCCCTTTCGTCAAAACAGAGGGATTCATACAAAAATATCATCCTACCACTACTTTACTTGCCGCCTATAACCGCCAGAAAATGCCGTTCTACACAAGAACAATGGCAAACGCCACTTTCGGATATAACTGGAACGGGAACTCTTATACTACTCATATTGTAAATCCGGTCCAGCTTAACTTTGTCAAACTGGATACAATCGATGCAGCATTCTGGGAAAGAATAAAATCTACCTCACTTGCATACAGTTACAGTGATGTCATTATTCTCGGAGCCAGCTATTCCCTGATATTCAGTAATCAGAATATCGGGAGAACAAGGGATCGCTGGGGATACTGGTTCGTAAGATTTAATGGTGAGGCATCGGGGAACTTGCTCGGAGCGATAAGTAATATTTTAAAAGCCACCAAGACGGAAGGAAGTTACCAGATATTTAACCAGCCATATGCACAATATATCCGGGCAGATATTGATTTCAGATATAATGTGAATTTAAACGATGTCAGCTCGTTGGTTTTCAGGGGATTTGCGGGTGCTGGAATTCCTTACGGCAATTCCAGGGCAATACCTTTCGAAAAGCAGTATTTCGGTGGTGGAGCCAATGGAGTAAGAGCCTGGCAGGTTCGTACGCTGGGACCCGGACACATTGTTCCCGATCGCAGTGAAATTCAGAACCAGACCGCAGATATTAAGATTGAAGCTAATGCTGAATACAGATTTAACCTGTTCTGGATACTTGAAAGTGCCGTTTTCCTTGATGCCGGTAATATCTGGTCAGTTGCTTCAGAATCACCGTCTGAAACAAAGATCAGTACAAATTTTTACAAAGATTTTGCAGTGGGCACTGGCTTCGGATTGCGATTTGATCTTGATTTCGTGCTCTTACGGGCGGATGTCGGCATTAAGCTTAGGGATCCGAGTCTGGAGGAGGGATCACGGTGGATAACGGACTGGGCAGATTATTACAGGGCAACAGAATATATTGATAATGCCGGCAATAAAAAACATGCCGGAATTTTTGGACTGGTTGTAGGGATCGGTTACCCGTTCTGATCCCGTCAGGGAAAAAATCAGTTATTTACCCCGGTATTTCTGAAGGAATTTGTAAATTGCAGTTGTCTTACTGCATTTTATATGAAACACATATCCTTCGAATCCCTAAAAGAGTGGTTTGGTTATACACGGCGTGAAAGACGGGCATCATTCATACTCCTTTTACTGATTGCAGCCGTAGCAGGAATCAGGTTTATCATTCCCGGCCCGAACATGACTGTCGAAATACTGCCTTTGACACCTCATTTATATGTTCCGGATTCAATTCCGGGCAGGGAAGGAACAGCAGATTATCAAAACAATCAGTCTGTGAGATCCGGACAGGCCATAAAATTACTCGATCTCAATTCCAGCGATTCTGCATCTCTGGAAGCGCTTCCTGGTATTGGTCCGGTATTGTCGGCAAGAATAATAAAATACCGGAAACTGCTGGGGGGCTTTGCATCAGTCAGCCAGCTCAGGGAAGTATACGGATTGCCGGAGGAGACATTTACCCGAATTTCAGGAATGCTGGTGGCAGATTCAGCGGATGTGAAAAAAATTAATATTAATAATGCTGATTTTAAGCAGCTTATAAAGTTACCGTATTTTGAAAGGTATGAGGTGACGGCGATCCTGAAATACCGGGAGTTACAGGGCAGGTTGAATGGGATTGATGATCTTGTCGGTAATAAACTGATTTCTGATGAAACAGCAATTAAGGTAAGACCTTACCTGGAGTTTTAAGAATAATTCTCTTAATTTATCTTTGTTTTATGTATATGCATATTGATATATTACCTCATCCCAGCTTTCATATACGCATAGAGGATTACCCCCTTCCCGGCCTTCATTTAATGTATTACCCCCTTCCCGGCCTTTATTTACATAAAGTTTATTACCCCCTTCCCGGCCTTCCCCCAGGGGGGAAGGTGTGGGTACTATAAGTAATAAATCCAGACTAAATTAGGAAATGGTTTATTCAAGACGGATCATAGAAAGTAAACATAATCTTGGGGCAAGCTTCAATATTAAAGCCAAATCCCTGGAATTAAGAAAAATAATGACTGAAGCAGAAGAGATTTTATGGAGCAGGCTCCGGAAGAGACAACAGTCCGGAATGTATTTCCGAAGGCAACATCCATATAATATATATATCCTTGATTTTTATTGTTTTAATGCAAATCTGGCCATAGAGGTTGATGGAGAGATACATGAAAGGACAATCGAATACGATGCCGGGAGAACCAGGTTTCTGGAATCATCTGGTTTAACAGTCTTGAGATTTACAAATAATGACATTAAAAAACGAATTGAATGGGTTTTGTCTGAGATTAATAAACACCTGATGAAAAGTACTTTTTACTTACCCCCTTCCCGGCCTTCCCCCAGGGGGGAAGGTGTGGGTACTATAAGTAATA
>CAZKMH010000287.1:5012-5182 GCA_964553395.1 uncultured Rikenellaceae bacterium
AAAAACGAATTGAATGGGTTTTGTCTGAGATTAATAAACACCTGATGAAAAGTACCTCATCTTAATAGTTGGTAAGTACGGTTTAGAACCAGGATTTTAAGCCTTTCCCCCTTGGGGGAAACGGGAAAGGGGGTGAGACAGCAATAAAGGGAAACGGGAAAGGGGGTGAG
>CAZKMH010000288.1:0-5175 GCA_964553395.1 uncultured Rikenellaceae bacterium
AAAGGACAACAACATCGACCAGTTCAAAAATGAAGCAGCCGATCTGCTATATCATCTTTTGATCCTTTTTAAAGCCAAAGGCGTCAGCTTGCCTGAAATCGAGGAGTGTCTGGAAAAAAGACATAAGTAGTTCACAGATTAGTTAACGTTGGCTTCAGCCAACGGTTCAGGGCTTTCCTCCAAACCGGGCTTTAGCCCAGTCTTAATTGTGGACTAAAGTCCCTGATCTATTAAGATCCTCAGACCATCGGTTAAAACCGATGGCAATCTTTGTCAATAAACACCAATTAATCTTTCAAAAAACCAATCATTTTTATTAATATTTTCCACTTTTTTCGCCTTTTTACTTGTTTTTTTAAAAATTCCGCTACTTTTGTAACCCGATATAATGACAATATGAATTTAATACACAACTTTACTACCCTTTATTTTTACTTCTTTTTTTACTTTGAGAAGAGATAAGGGGATTTTGTGTATAGACAACTAAGCTCAATAATACATGGTCCCCGGAAAAAGGGGACTTTTTTTTTAAAGGATACTATATGAAAATAGCAGTTCAGGGAGAAAAAGGATGTTTTCACGAGGTGGCAGCAAGGCAATACTTCAAAAACAATAACATTGATATTGTGCCATGCAGAACGTTTGATCTCTCATTAATGGCGATAAAGGATAACCTCGCGGATTTTGCAATGATGGCAATAGAAAATGCCAGGTCAGGAAGCATTCTGTACAATTATACCCTTATAAGGGAGTCAGGGGTGAAAATACTCGGTGAACATAACCTTCGGATAAAACAGAACCTGATGGCATTGCCCGGACAAACAATAATGGCAATCAGGGAGGTAAGGTCACATCCGATAGCTCTCGCCCAATGCATGACATTCCTGAATCATCTCAGGGGTGTGACCCTTATTGAAAGTGATGATACGGCAGGAAGTGCAAGATTTATAAGTGAAAACAAACTCAGAGGTGTTGCTGCAATATCATCAGCAATATCTGCTGAGATTTACGGCCTCGAAATACTTGCCCCGGGCATCGAGACTTACAAAAAGAATTATACCCGCTTCCTTGTGCTTGGAAATGAAAAGGATGCCGGAACAGACGGAAACAAGGTTTCGATCAGCTTTGCTACCGGACATCAGCCCGGTTCTCTGGCCGCGGTGCTGGTACGTCTTGCCGAACTGGAGATCAACCTGTCAAAGATCCAGTCAGTACCGAAACTGAACAGCGAATGGGAATATATGTTTTACGCCGACCTTGAGCTCAAACCCGACCACGATATTGAGCTCGTAAAGAACGTACTGGAGAATTATGCCCTTAATCTGGAGGTTCTTGGTATATATAATAAAGGAGACAGCTTGTATGAAAGTTAAACCTGCGAAACGCACCGAAAGCGTAAAGGAATATTATTTTTCACAGAAGCTCAGACAGATTGATCAGATGCGTAAAGCGGGAGCCGATGTTATCAGCCTCGGTATCGGCAGTCCCGATCAGCCACCATCGGAAAATACAATCTCTGCCCTTAGCAGCGAAGCCGTCAGGCCAACATCGCACGGCTACCAAAGCTATAACGGAATTCCGGCTCTGCGAAAGGCTTTTGCCGACTGGTACAGGAAATACTTTAATGTTGAACTTGATCCTGACAGCGAGATTCTCCCCCTTATGGGAAGCAAGGAAGGAATTATGCATATCAGCATGGCTTTCGTAAATCCCGGTGATGAGGTGCTCGTTCCTGATCCCGGATATCCGACATATTCATCTGTTACAAACCTGGTTAGCGGAAAAGTCAGATATTATGGATTGTATGAAGATAACGGGTGGTATCCTGATATTCAGAAACTTGAGGACACAGATCTGAGCAGGGTGAAGCTGATGTGGATCAATTATCCACACATGCCAACAGGAGCTAAAGGGACTGCCAGGCTCTTTGAAAATCTTGTCGCTTTCGCATCAAAGCATGGATTTCTTCTGTGTAATGATAATCCGTACAGCTTTATCCTGAATACTGAATACCTGAGCCTTCTTTCGGTTGACGGTGCAAAGGATACCGCACTCGAGCTTAACTCACTAAGCAAATCACATAACATGGCAGGCTGGAGGATCGGCATGGTCGCCGGCCACCGTGAGTATATATACGATATATTGAAAGTAAAGAGCAATATGGATTCCGGGATGTTCAGGGCAATGCAGACCGCTGCGGTTGAGGCACTGGGCAATCCGCCATCGTGGTATGAAACGGTCAATGCTGTTTATTCCCGCAGGCGCCGGATAGTTGAGGAGATCATGGATATTCTGAAATGCAGGTTTGACAAAAAACAGGCCGGTCTCTTTGTATGGGGACGGATCCCTGATGAAATAAAAAGTTGTGAAGAGTTCGTGGAGGAAATCCTTACAAAAGCGCATGTCTTCATAACACCAGGATTTATCTTCGGAAGCCGTGGCGACCGGTATATTCGTATCTCCCTGTGCGCCGATGAAAAACCCCTGCAGGAAGCAAAGAGACGGATCAACAGTCACCAATCACTAAAAACCAATCACCAGTCACCAGTATGACAGTCACAGTTGTAGGCGTAGGACTTATAGGGGGATCAATGATGATTGATCTTCGCAAACGTAATTTCACTGACAGAATAATCGGTGTGGATATGAGTGTTCAGCATCAGAATATAGCCCTCCTATGCGGTCTCATTGACGAAGCTGACACCCTTGAAAATGCAATTGACAAAAGCGACCTCATCCTGCTTTGCACACCGGTTGATACTAACTGCTCATTACTCCCGGGGATCCTTGACAGGATTGCCAGTACTACGAAAGTGGTAGCCGACATGGGCTCAACAAAAGCCAGCATTGCAGCTATCTCACAGGACCACCCCGGACGTGGGAGATATGTCTCAGCACATCCGATGGCAGGTACTGAATACTCGGGCCCGCTTGCTGCTATCGGAAAACTGTTCGATTACAAGATTGGAATAATCTGCGATCCTGAACTCAGCGACCCGGATGCACTTGAACTTGTTGAAAAAATGATGAAAGTGCTTAATATGCGCCTCACCTATATGAATTCGGATGTTCATGATGTACATGTTGCTTATGTTTCGCATATATCACACATCACATCATTTTCACTGGCTCTCAGCGTTCTCGAAAAAGAACAGGAGGAAGAAAATATTATGACACTGGCCGGAGGTGGGTTCGAAAGCACAGTGCGTCTTGCAAAGAGTAATGGTGAAACCTGGGCGCCAATTTTTGTCGAAAATTCTGATTATATTCTGGAGGTAATCGATACATATATCGAGAAAATGAATCTCTTCAGGAAGATGATTTCCGATAAAGATAAAGAGGGCTTGAAAACCCTAATGGAAGAAGCAAATAAAATAAGAAAGATTCTAAATTAAATAACTCATTGACAGATGGTTTTAAAACTGGAAACAATACTGATAAAGGATTGGGAGGGTTACAGGGGAAGGCCATTCCTGATATCGGGTCCATGCAGTGCAGAAACCGAAGACCAGGTAATGGAAACAGCCAGGCAGCTGGCTTTGATCGGGCAGGTCAACCTCTTCAGGGCAGGCATCTGGAAACCCCGCACCAGGCCAAATTCATTTGAAGGCGTGGGTATAACCGGCCTGAAATGGCTCAGGAGAGTCAAACAGGAGACAGGCCTCCTTGTCGGTACCGAGGTTGCAAATGAAAAACATGTTTATGAAGCACTGAAATATGGAATCGATATGCTGTGGATCGGAGCCAGGACTTCTGTTAATCCTTTCACAGTTCAGGAGATAGCTGACGCACTTAATGGAGTCGATGTGATGGTGCTGGTAAAAAATCCAATCAATCCTGATATTGACCTCTGGATTGGTGCAATAGAACGCATAGCCAGGGCAGGCATTAAAAAACTTGGTGCGATACACCGGGGTTTTTCTTCATTTGAGAAAACATCATACAGGAATCAGCCCAACTGGCAACTGCCCATCGAATTACGAAGAAGGATTCCTGACCTTCCCATATTCTGTGATCCAAGCCATATAGCGGGTTCAAGGGAATATCTCCATGAGATTTCCCAGAAAGCTCTCGACCTGAACTTTGACGGATTAATGCTCGAATCCCATATAGATCCTGATAAAGCCCTCAGCGATGCCGCCCAGCAGATCACACCAAACGAGCTGAAAGAGCTTCTGAGCCGTCTTATAATGCGTAATCCGTCGACTTCCGATCCGAAACTACTTGATGTACTTGGAGAACTGAGGCAGCAGATAGATATTTATGATGACCATCTGCTTGATCTTATGGAACAGCGTATGAAAGTTGCTGAAACAATCGGAAAGTATAAGAAAGATAATAATATTACCATCCTGCAGAGTGCCCGGTGGGATGAAATAGTGAAGCGGGTGATGGTGAAAGGAGAGTCCAAAGGACTTAGTCCCGAGCTTATTGACACGATTTTTAAGGCAATTCACCAGGAATCGATAAACCGTCAGATGAAGATAATGAATACCGGCATCGATATTCATCCGGATCAGCCATGAACAGAGAGAGAATATGGAAACTGTAATCGTACCATCCGAGATTCAGGGCGTCGTTCAGGCCCCTCCGTCAAAAAGCATGACTCAGCGGGCAATAGCCGCTGCACTTCTTGCAGAGGGAGAAAGTATTATCACAAATCCCTCCCGGTGCGACGACTCAATGGCTGCTATGAGCATAGCTTACGGATTGGGAGCTGTTATTAATAACAAGGCCAATGAACTGAAAATCAAAGGATCACGTAAACTTAAAGAAAAAGTACTCAATTGCGGGGAATCCGGCCTTGCTATCCGGATGTTTTCTCCTATAGCAGCTCTGCATGACAGTGAGATCATTATGACCGGAACAGGTTCCCTGAAAAAGAGGCCGGTATCAATGATCGAGGATGCCCTGAGACAATTTAAGGTAACCTGCACCAGTGAAGGGGGATTTTTACCGCTTACAATCAAGGGCCCAATCAAAGGAGGATATTGCGAAATTGACGGATCGGTAAGTTCACAGCTGCTTACCGGGTTGCTTATGGCACTTCCGGTTGCAGCAAAGAATTCAGAAATAAAGGTGGTGAACCTCAAGAGCAAACCATATATCGACATGACGCTCCAGGTCCTTGACCGTTTTGGCATCAGAATATACAGAACAGGATAATAACATTTC
>CAZKMH010000289.1:0-5175 GCA_964553395.1 uncultured Rikenellaceae bacterium
TCTGATTCGTCAACTCCAAGTTTATCAACTATAATCTCTTTTACTCTTGTGGCAATGTCAGACATAATGATAATTTTTAATTAATAATAAAATAAGAACCCTGCAAAGAAATATATTTGTACTATATTTTTCAAATGATTTGTGAATTTTTATTTCCCATGCAATATAATGTATTGAAAATTAATAAGAAACACTTTATTTAATTATTTGTTCGCTTATTTTCCTGAAAACCATAAGTATCAATGAATGAAGAGCATAGCAATATTTGCATCAGGTGCGGGGACCAATGCTGAAAATATCATTAAATATTTTTCGAATAAAAAGTCTGCAAAAGTAAGACTGGTGCTCTCGAACAAACGCGAAGCTACGGTCTTAAAGAGGGCTGCGATGCACGATATTCAAACTGTGTTTTTCGACCGGACTGATTTTTACAGCTCGGAAAAAGTTCTGAAATACCTTTTGACGGAGAAAATTGATTTTATTGTTCTGTCCGGCTTTCTCTGGCTGGTTCCCGCTAATATTCTTGAAAAATATGAAGGGAGAATCATTAACATACACCCCGCACTTCTGCCGGCACACGGTGGAAAGGGGATGTATGGTGAAAAGGTGCACAGTTCAGTTATTGAAAACCATGAACCTGAATCCGGAATTACCATTCATTATGTAAACCGTAAATATGATGAGGGGGATATAATTTTTCAGGCCAGATGTAAGGTTGAGGCGTCAGATACACCTGAATCCCTGGCAGATAAAGTGCATGCTCTCGAGTATGAATATTTCCCGAAGGTTATTGAAGATCTGATCCTGAAGCTGGATTGAAACCTAAAAAGTCGTCAACAGATTCTCCACTACAATTTTGGTGATTTCAAATTTTTCGCGATTCTCTTCAAGTACCGGTTCAACCGGCGGTGCTTCCACTGCAAGCGGATCGACCGGTGATCCGTTCATATAGAACCGGAAGTCCAGATGAGGTCCTGTTGAGAGGCCGCTACTGCCTACAAATCCGATAATATCACCCTGTTTGACAAATGCGCCCCTGAAGATTCCGGGCCCGAACCTGCTGAGGTGCAGGTAGGCGGTCGAATAAACACTGTTATGAACGATCCTTACCATTCTCCCGGATCCGTTCTCGATCCCTGCAGCCACAACCCTGCCATCGCCGATGGCCTGAACAGGAGTGCCCAGCGGAGCAGCATAATCAACCCCTAAGTGAGGCCTGCGGATCCTCAGAATCGGGTGAAGCCTGCTCGCAGAATAGCGGGAGCTGATCCTTGAAAACCTGAGTGGCGCTTTCAGGAAAGCCTTCCGCAGACTGTTGCCCTCACTGTCGAAAAAGCTCTCGACTCCATCCTGTATGAAAGGAATTGCGTTGGTGGTTTTTCCGGCCCATGTAAATTGTGCCCCGAAAATTCTGTCAGCGCCAAGTGACTCATCATCGATGAAAGATTCTTCGTAAATTACCTTAAAGCTGTCTCCCTTCTGTAACCCGAAAAAATCGACAGTCCAGGCATAGATTTCTGATAATTTAAATGCCAGGGTTGTATGCAGGCTGTCAGCCATCATCGCTTCCCAGAGCGAAGTTTCGATTATTCCCGATGAATACCTTATTTTCTTTTTTATTTCCTTCCGGAACGGAGTGATGTTGAGCGAATCGTTGAAGCTGAACACGTAACTGGTTGTCGGATCATGTTCATAGATAAGGTACCTTGCTCTCGCAATACTATCTGCATCGCAGATAAGGGTATAGCTGTTATACGCCTTGATGGTTCTGACATCGAAAATCGAACCTGAATTCCTCACCAGCTGGTCAATCTCATTCATGTTGATACCATGCTGAAGAAGTATCTGGGAGAGGAAACCGTTTCGTTTAATGTGCCCCGGGATGAGATTAAATGAGTCAACAGGAATCCCGAACAACAGAGTCGGGGGTTTCTGTCTCCGAACATCAGTCGAATCCTCCCGGATTTCAAATGAATATAATCTCGGCTCCTGAAGATTCCTGCAGGAGACTGCAGACAAAACCAATAGCATGAGGGTTATGGTAGTAAACCTTGCGGGCATCCTTCTCCAGTTAATTCCTGATCACTATATTCACAATCCGGTTCGGCACAACAATGATGTTCGACAGCGTTCCTGTTATCAGCCATTTTTTTGCTCTTTCATCGGCAAGAACAATCTTAATTATTTCTTCTTTTTCCATATTAGCGGGAAGTTCGATTTTGAAGCGCAGTCTGCCATTGAAAGAGACCGGATACTCAAACACATCTTCTTTAAGTAATTCCTCATTCACTTCAGGCCAGGGTTCATATGCAATAGTCACCGGATTTCCCAGGATCTTCCAGATTTCTTCTGCAGCATGAGGCGCAAATGGAGAGAGTATTTTTGTAAATATCCCTGCAGTTTCGAATGTCACTCTGCCCTTCTTTATTGCCAGATTTAAAAATATCATCATTGCCGATATAGCAGTGTTGAAATGAAGATTTTCAATATCAGATTCAACTTTTTTGATTGCATGGTGTAGGCCTTTAAGAATTTCAGGTTCTTCGCCACCTTTGACAATGTTCTCAGGATTTGAAAAGAACCTGAAAGTTCTTCCGAGGAAATTGAAAACGCCTTTTACTCCCTTGTCATCCCAGGGTTTTGTTATGTCCAATGGTCCCATGAACATTTCATATAGCCTGAGCGAATCAGCCCCGTATTTTGACACAACATCATCCGGATTCACAACATTTTTAAGCGATTTTGACATTTTTGCCACAATCTGCCTTACTTCCCCACCTGTTTCGGTGGTATAGAATTTTCCATCTTTTTCTGTAACCAGGTCGGCAGCGATTTTTGCACCTGCTTCATTTTCATATGCATATGCCAGGATCATCCCCTGGTTGAATAATCTGAGGTAAGGTTCATCAGTCGAGACGATCCCGAGGTCATAAAGTACCTTATGCCAGAATCTGCTGTAAAGAAGATGAAGAACTGCATGTTCGGCGCCGCCTATATAAAGATCAACGGGCATCCAGTATTTTTCTTTTTCAGGATCGAAAATCTTGTTGTCGTTCAAAGGATCGGTAAAGCGGAGATAATACCAGCACGACCCTGCCCACTGGGGCATTGTGTTGGTCTCACGTCTTCCTTTTCTCCCCGATTTATCAGTAACATTCAGCCACTCACCTGCATTTGACAGGGGAGATTCTCCGGATTCACCCGGCTGGTATTTTTCGAGCTCAGGAAGTTCAAGCGGAAGAACTGATTCGTCCAGGACACTTATTTCACCATCCTCCCAGTGGATGACAGGGAACGGTTCGCCCCAGTATCTCTGCCGGCTGAAGAGCCAGTCGCGGAGCTTATAGTTTACTTTTGCTTTTCCAAGGCTCTTTGATTCAAGCCAGGAAGTGATCTTTGCAATACCTGCCTCTTTGTTCAGTCCGTTAATATCTATTCCGGTGGCGGAGTCCGATGAATTTATATACCTGCCATCCTCGGTCCAGCATTCCTTCCCTTCAATTATTCTTCTTTTCTGATCCGGATCAGGTACATCAGGATCCTGGATACAGGATATGGGAAGGTTGAATTTCACGGCAAATTCGAAGTCGCGGGTATCATGTGCTGGAACAGCCATGATTGCACCTGTACCATATCCGGTGAGCACGTAATCAGCCACCCACACAGGTATTTTCTTACGGTTTACAGGATTAATTGCATACCTTCCGGTGAAGACACCTGTCTTATCTTTGGCCAGATCGGTACGGTCGAGATCGGATTTAAGCGAAGCAGCTTTGATATAATCCTCAACTTCCTTCTTATGTAAGTCCAGAGTAATGGATCTTGTTAAAGGATGTTCCGGAGCCACTACCATATAAGTTGCTCCAAAGAGGGTATCCGGGCGTGTTGTAAACACAGTCAGGATATTATTCATACCATCTATACTGAAATCGACCTCTGCGCCTGTGGAGCGGCCGATCCAGTTACGCTGCATATCTTTGATACCTTCAGGCCAATCGAGTTTATCAATTCCTTTAAGTAACCGCTCGGCATAAAGGGGAATACGGAGCATCCATTGTTTCAGGGTTTTCTTCTCGACTTTATTTCCACATTTCTCATGTGAACCGTCATACAGAACCTCCTCATTGGCACACACTATGCGACATGAAGGGCACCACCAGACAAGAGCATTGGTGTAATATGCAAGACGCTGTGAATCAACATATTCAGAAATCTGTTTCCCGCCGGCATTTACAATCCTGTCAGGTACTTTCAGTTCTGAGATTGGCCGGCCTTTCTGGAGCTTTTCGTCAAACCAGGTATTGAAGAGCCGGATAAAGATCCACTGTGTCCATCTGAAATATTTCGGATCGGTGGTATTTATTTCCCTGTCCCAGTCATAGCTGAGTCCGAGGTCTTTGATCTGTCTTTTGAAAATATCACAGTTTTTATTTGTTGTTACTGAGGGGTGTGTCCCGGTCTGTATAGCGTATTGCTCGGCAGGGAGTCCGAAAGCATCCCAGCCCATCGGATGAAGGACGTTAAAACCCTTCATTCTCTTGTACCTGGAATAGATATCAGTTGCCGTGTAACCCTCGGGATGGCCTACATGCAGGCCGGCACCTGAAGGGTAGGGGAACATATCGAGCACATAGCATTTCTTTGGATTAGTTAAGTCTTCCGGTGTTTTGAAAGTTTTATTTTCCTCCCAGTATTTCTGCCATTTCTTTTCAATCGCTGCAAAATCGTAATCCATCTCACTAAAAGTGTTGAAGTTTGTTATTATTAAGCCGGAAGTCTGAAGTCCGAAGTCCGAAGGCTGAAGTCGGAAGTCCGATGTCCGAAGTCCGAAGTCCGAAGTCCGAAGTCCGAAGTCTGAAGTCCGAAGTCAGGAACCTTTGTTATCCTTCCGTCTTCCGTCTTCCGACTTCTGACTTCTTTCAGCTTCAACCGGTTTGCGAAAATAGAAAAACTTTAGGAATTAACATTAAACAATATGATTCAATCAATCCCGATATTCTTTTAACCTCCCCCAAACCCCTCTCCCAGGGGAGAGGGGCTTTATTTGTCTTTGGGAGTAAGGCAGAGTTATACAATAGTTGCAAAACCCGGCTTTTGGTTATATTTTTGCAGGATAATCCGGTCCCGTAGTTCAATGGATAGAATGACAGATTCCGGTTCTGTTGGTTGAGAGTT
>CAZKMH010000290.1:0-5129 GCA_964553395.1 uncultured Rikenellaceae bacterium
CATCCCATCCGGATCTGCCCTGAATAGACAGATCTGGTAAAATCTGGTACTTTAAGCTGAGCATGGCAATACCTCTCAGTCGTCTTTGCGGCTGTATTGCATTATAGAGCGACCAGTAGGGATTTCCCGATCCGTTATCGTTTACTTTCCAGTAATGTTGCCTCAGCTGACCTGCAGGATTAATAAACTCATAATGAGCGATATCCTCAGTACGGATGTTTCTCGGGAGCATATACAGATATCTCACAGGATTTTCAAAAGTCTCACCTGAAATGAAAATATTACCGTACTTCTCTCTTATAAGGTTTAATTTTGTGTCAAGAGATAATTTTTCAGTAAGGTTTGAGGTAATTCTCAAATTCATATTGTGGCCTTTTACATCATTACCGTCAAGAATGCCTTCACCATTTGTATTTGTATAGGAAAATACAATATTGGACAGCTTGGAATTTATATTAGTCTGCACATTGGTTATAAAGTTATTGCCGGTCTGGAAGAAATCCCTGATATTATCAGGTTGAGGCAGGAAAGCGTAGTTCTGACCATACATTTCATAATTCGGATCGTTAGACCAGTGCTCAACCATCTGTCCCTCCATTTTTGGCCCCCATGCTACTGTGGCAGCTTTTGCATAGACGCCTTTTGAACCCTGTCCATAAATATTCTGGACTTTCTCCAGGATTATGGGAGTACTGGCCTGATAGGTAAATCCGATACTGGAAGTAACACCTTCCCTGGCTCCCTTTCCCGATTTGGTTGTAACAACAATAACTCCATTGTTGGCACGGTTACCGTAAAGGGCGGCTGCATTAGCTCCCTTCAATACTGTTATTGACTCAATATCATCGGGGCTTAAATTGTCTATTCCACCGTTAAGAGTCATACCGTCAACTACATAAAGTGGCTGGCTGCTGCCGGCTATCGAACGGTTACCCCTGAGGACCACTTTATTACCGGCTCCGACTCCCTGTCCTGTGGTTGTGATTGACATTCCGGATACTTTTCCGGTCAAACCACTCATGACGGTTAAGCTTCTTGCCTCTGCAAGATTTTCTGTTGTTACATTCTGAGCTGCATAAGTAATAGATTTACTTTGCCTCGAGATCCCAAAAGCAGTTACAACAACATCTTCAAGCGCCAGGATATCCGGTTCCATGGTCACATTGAAAACAGTCTGGGAACCAACCGGAACTTCAATGTATTTCATACCTACATAGGAGAACAGCAGTGAAGCTGCATTAGCAGGTATACTCAAAGTAAATGCACCGTTAATGTCGGTGGTGGTACCTATTGTAGTTCCTTTCACCACAACAGTTGCTCCAATAATGCCAAGACCATCCTCGGAACTGGTAACTTTACCCGAGATGACCTTCTGCGCAAATGCACCTTGTATTCCTGCACAAAGCAGGAATACAATCAGAATTGTGATTTTTCTCATAGTAAATGATTAAGTTTAGGTATTAAAATTATATAAAGCATATACAAAATCTTCTTGAGATTTTGTAAAGACTTCTTCGAGAAAATGAAACTAATAGATTGAAATTAAACAACTTAAGAAGATTCTCCAAAAATGATTGACGGATGATTCTAACAGGGAGTAAATTATGTTAAAAAAAATTAAAAAACAAAGGAATTATGTCATTTTATTAAATTTTCTCAAATAAAAATTTTATCCATACATTTGGTTGGACCTTTATCAGGAATTCATAATCAGCTTATTTTGATAAGAGAAAAATATCACTAAACGCTTAAGGTTTAATGAATTATGCTATCACAGGAGAAAAGTGTGTAAAACAAATTCTGGTCGATGAAACTGAGTGAAATCTCAACAGGAGTATTGTTGATAATTTTTTGGACATTTATTATTTTCGGATGCAATCGGGAAAGGGAACTTAGTCTGACAAACCCTGAACAAGAACCTAAAATTGAACCTGACTATTCAGGAATTACCATTCCTTTTAATATTGCCCCGATGAACTTTTTAATTAATGAAGATGGAAAATCATTTAAAATTCTGGTAACATCTTCAACAGGTTCACAATCGACACTGAGATCCAATGATGGAATTGTACACTTCCGGGAAAAAGCATGGAGGAAACTGATCTCCGGTTGCCGGGGAGGAGAGATACGGTTTGAGGTTACGGCATTCAGGAAAGGTGCTGAACCTGTAAGATTCAGACATTTCAGAATGTTTGTGGCAAACGAGCCGGTAGATCCCTGGCTCATTTACCGGGTTCTCTATCCGGGATATGAAGCCTGGCTCGATATGAAAATTGTCCAGAGATCGGTTGAGAGTTTTTATGAGACTTCGTTGCTTGAAAACCAGCTGCTTGACAATAACTGCGTAAATTGTCATACATTTCTTAAGAATAATCCTGACAGATTCTTGCTTCATGTCCGGGGTTCAAGATCAGGTACCTATTTTGTTGATCGCGATAAAGTGATCAGAACATCACTGAAAACCAGTAATATGCCTGCCAACGCCGTATATCCCTCATGGCACCCTTCCGGAAAATTTGTTGCTTTCTCCTCCAACAAAACAGTTCAGGCATTTCATTCACGGCCGGAAAAGAATATTGATGTCTTCGATCTGTTCTCATCACTGGTTTTATACGACATCGAAAAGAATGAGATTATGGCCTGCGTGGAAAGCGATTCCATTCAATATATGGAAACATTCCCATTCTGGACCCCAGATGGTTCATTCCTCTATTATTGCAGAACACCTCAGGTGAAGGAGGGTTTTGATTTCAGAGAAGTAAAATATAATCTGGTACGGATTCCTTTTGATCAGGAGAAAAGAACTTTCGGGAAGCCTGAGGTTGTCATAGACGCAGCAGCCGTTGACAAAAGCATCTCGTTCCCGGCTGTATCGCCGGACGGAAAGTCCGTTGTATTTACACTTCACAACTATGGGACCTTCTCAATATGGCACAGGGAGGCTGACCTGTTTCACCTTGACCTTGAAAGCGGAGAAGCAGTGAAAATGAGTTTAAACAGCGATGAATCAGATAGTTATCATTCCTGGTCATCAGATGGAAAATGGCTGGTATTCAGCAGTAAGAGAGGAGACGGACTTTCAGCCAGACCCTGGTTTGCCTATATACATTCACATGACAGCACTGGCAAGCCATTTGTTCTGCCTCAGAAAGACCCCGGCCTTTACGGCAGGATGAAAAGAACTTTTAACAGACCAGAATTTGCTACCGGAAAGATACAGGTAAATCCAAGAGACTTTGAAAGGGCATCACTCAGTGACCCTGAGCAGTCTGTCTGGACCGGGAGTAAAGAAATGAAGAGTATGCAGGATGACAGGTATAAAAGTGTGAAATATTAAGTGTAAAAATGGCATTCAAAGACATCTTAGAAGGCTGCACAGAAAAGGAAAGGATCAATGCCTGGTCAATACCTGGAATGTTGTTTCTTATTTCCCTGATGTATCTGTATTTTTTCAGGAATTCCCTGTTATATTATCAGGAAAATGCCTCTCTGTTCATCTGGTCGGGAGAATACCTTCAGAAGTTCATCTCAAAACCCGGTGGACTCCTTGAATATATGGGCAACTTTTTAACGCAGGGTTATTACAGTGCACTGTATGGATCGTTGTTACTAGCTCTGATAAATCTTTTGTTTTATTCTCTGATTACCAGGACAGGCAGAAAACTGTCTGAAAATGTATCACTTGTAAGAATTCTGGCCTTAGTGCCATCCTGTTTGTTGCTATTATTACAAACCCGGTATGAACATTTCATGTATTACAACCTCGGATTTCTCCTGGTTGCATTATACTTTCTGCTGGCGATCAGTTCTGAAATCAGATCTGTCAGACTGATTCTTATTTCCATCTTTCCGGTATTCTATTATCTGACCGGCTCATTTTCACTCATTTTTATTGGTATTTATATCTGTTACAACCTGATTTACGAAAAGAGACTTTTCAGGTTCATAGCGCCTGCAATTCTGTTGCTGGTTTCATTTGCATCATTTCTGGTTTTCAGAGAGATTTTATTTTTCCAGCCGGTTAAAAACCTCACCGGGTATCCACTGGCATTTTTAGATATCAACAAGCTTCCGGGTCTTCTTATTACCCTCTCTGTATTCATTATTCTGTTTCCACTTTTACTTAAATTAACTGGTTTATTGAGGATCAGAACAAATTATCCCCTCGTTGTTTCAGGATCTGCCACCCTGATAATATTCCTTATTACTATCCTGTCGCTTATCAGGCTTTATAATCCGGATCTTGTGCGAATCATTCAACTTGAGAAAAAGGTTGCTGAACAGGATTGGGACGGAATAATTAGACAACAGGAGAATTCACCGGTTTTGAATGTTATCGGGCAATACTATTACAATCTGGCATTATCTGAAAAAGGTGTTTTATGTGACCGGATGTTTTTCGGACGTCAGGATTTCGGTTCAAAAGCGCTAAGTCTCCCACGGACCAATGAGTATTACAACAGAGCTATTTATTTTTATTATGCCATAGGTCTGATCAACGAGGCACGGCATATTGCTTATGAATCAATGGTAGCATACGGATATCGCCCTGAGAATATAAAAATGCTTATTAAGACCGAGCTTATCAATGGCAATTACAGGGTTGCAGAAAGATATATAAATGACCTCAAGAAAACCCTTCATTATCGACGTCTGGCCGAAAAATATGAAAAGCTGCTTGATAATCCTGAATTAGTCAGTGCAAATCCGGAACTCGGAAAAAAAATTAAATTACTCCCACAGACAGACTTTTTTATAAGACCGGACGACAGAGAGAATGTCAATCTGCTTTTTCTTTCAAATCCTGCTAATAGAAAAGCATTTGAGTACAGGATTGCCTGGATGCTTCTTGAAAAGGATTATAAATCTGCTGTAAATGAGATCAGAATAATGAAAATAATAGGTTACAAAAATATCCCCCGACACCTCGAAGAAGCAGTGGTAGGCTACACCAATATTACGAAAACGGTTCCTGATCTGGGCGGACTCTCCTTAAGACCTGAAGCAGAAATGAACTTCATTGAATATGGATCGGTTTACAATCTTTACAGCGGAAGGAAAGGACTGCTCGAGCAGGAAGTGAGAAAAGTCGGTGGTAACACTTTATGGTATTATTTGCAATTCAAATA
>CAZKMH010000291.1:0-5123 GCA_964553395.1 uncultured Rikenellaceae bacterium
CTTTCCCCCCTGGGGGAAACGGGAAAGGGGGTTTAAGTAGAATAGATGCGTTATATAACATAACAGAGCCCTTATAAAACGTTTTATAAGCAGTAGTTATCTCCGAAAGAATTTATATAGTCATTTCCGGTGGTGGTGAAAGAGTATTCCTCCACACCAAATTTTTTGCGACCTTTGCGGTTCAAAAGGTGATTAACTTTTAATTGGTATTGAAGTTATCGGATGGCAACTTTTCTTTTTGATAAGATAGTGTTCGGTCCTGTCAAAAGCAGGAGACTGGGAGTCTCTCTCGGTATCAATCTGCTTCCGGCATCAAGGAAAGTCTGCAATTTCGATTGCATTTATTGCGAATGCGGCTGGACAGGGAACATCAATATAGAAAAAGAGCCGCTGCCGTCAAGGAAAGAGGTTTACAAAGCACTTGAGCTCAAACTTTCTTTAATGAAGCAAATGCAGCAGGAGCCTGATGTCATTACTTATGCAGGCAACGGCGAACCCACTCTTCATCCCGAGTTTCCGGGAATTATTGACGATAGTATTCAACTGCGTAACAAATATTTCCCCAATGCAAAGATTGCGGTACTGTCGAACTCAACAGCAATTTCAAAACCTGAAATTAAGAAAGCATTGCTGAAAGTCGATTCTAATATACTTAAGCTCGATTCGGCATTTGATCTTACAGTTAAGATCCATAACCAGCCCAGAGTTACCGTAAAGGTCGATGAGCTGATCAGTAATCTTCAGGGATTAAAAGGCCGTCTGATTGTTCAGACTCTTTTCCTCCGGGGAAAATTCAATGGCAAAAAAATCGACAATACCACCCCTCAGGAAATAGAAGCCTGGCTGAAGGCAATTGAAAAGATAAGACCATCGGAAGTGATGATCTATACTATTTCAAGGGATACACCCGGGGGTGGAGAGCTCAGCAAGGTTCCGCTTCCGGAACTGAAGCGCATAGCTTCACTTGTCAATGACCTGGGTATCAGGACGCAGGTGTCCGGCTGATATTGATAAAGCAACAAAATATACTGATCTGTCCTCTTGAATGGGGACTTGGCCATGCAGGAAGAATGATCGCACTGGCATCAGGGCTCCGGGAGATGAACTGCAATATACTTTTCGGAGCCGGGGAGAAGCATCTTTCATTCTTACGGACTGAAATGCCGGGATGCACTTATATTTCATTCCGGGGATTCAGTCCCGGATATTCACGCTTCTTGCCGCAATACCTGGTTCTTCTGCTTAAAACACCGGTGCTGGTTTATCACATAATAAGGGAACATTACAGGCTAAAAAAAATAATCCGCGAATATGAGGTTGATATCGTAATCAGCGATAACCGTTTCGGCCTCTGGAACAGGAAGATAAAGACAGTATATGTCACCCATCAACTGCTTATTCCGATGCCAAAACTTTTCTCCTGGCTGGAATTTACCGGTGTTATCCTCCACAGGTTAGTCATCAACAGGTACTCAGTTTGCCTGATTCCTGATCTGCCCGGTGAACTCAATGTCTCAGGGAGGCTAAGCCACAATGTAAAATTACCCCGGAATGCGAGGTTTATCGGAATTCTGTCAAGATTCACGGGACTTGCTTCATCCGGGAATGATAATCCTGTCAGTTTCAGGCATAATACCGTAATACTATCAGGTCCTGAACCTCAGCGGGGAATCCTTGAACAAAAACTTACCGGCATACTGAAGGACAAAAAGTATCCTGCAGTAATACTTGGAGGCAATCCCGACAAACCTGCAGATGTGATCCGGACAGAAAACATTATATATTTCAATCATCTCCCCGGTCCGTCAATGAAAGAGGTTATCGCAGGAAGCGAGAGCATTATTACAAGATCGGGATACACAGTGATCATGGAGCTTATAAGTCTGAATTGCAGCGCATTGATCATACCCACTCCCGGACAGACCGAGCAGGAATACCTTGCAAAATACCTTTCCGGAAAAGGATGGTTCACTACAATTTCACAGGGGAAAACAAAGGCAGGGATGCCCTTGCCCTCTTCAGAACCAAAATGGACCGGTGAAATTGTCCGTCAGAGCAGGATCCTTCTTGAAAGCGTACTGACAGAGTTGCTATATAAAGAAAAGGAAGAGTCCCGTTCCCAGGACTCCGAGAGTAAATCCTGACCAGACTTCCCGGGGGCTGTGTGAATTAAGCCAGAGTCTTGACGACATAACAAGTCCTGCTGAAAGGATCACAACGATCAAAAACCATGTCAGCGGTGTGTGCATTCTGATTGAAAGAACAAGAACCAGTGCAGCCAGGGCTCCGGTTCCCGTCGCGTGAATCGAGATCTTTATCCAGAAATTGATTATGGTAACTGCAATAGCCAGAAAAGCCGATGCAATAATAAATGACTTGATGAATGATGGAATGTGGAACTTCATTGTTACATAGACAGTTACCGAATAAAAGAATGCTGTCGCTATCAGTGGAATGGTTCTTTCTTTCCGGTCTTCAATATTCCACGAACTTATTATATTCCTGATCCTGAAATAAGGCATCAGTGAAAGCGGGATCAGCACATTGTTGATAAGCACTATAGTGAAGATAATTCTTTTATCCGCAAAAGGCAGATATCCGAAAATTGTCGGAACGGAAAAAATGATCAGAAGGCCGTAAACCGGCATTAGCAAGGGGTGACAGATTACCGAAATCACTTTTGCCACCATGTCGTCAAATTGTTCTGTATTGTCGTATCCCATCAGATCTCTCTCCTTAATCTGGCAACCGGTATATTAAGCTGCTCACGATATTTAGCAACAGTACGGCGTGCTATCTGATATCCCTTTTCCTGAAGGATTTCGGTAAGCTTCTCATCCGTCAATGGCCGCCTTTTTTTCTCATTATCAATGCAATCCTGTAAAATCCTTTTTATCTCCCTTGTTGATACTTCCTCTCCGCTATCAGTCTGTAATCCTTCGGAGAAGAAGAATTTCAGCGGGAAGATGCCGAAGTGCGTCTGGATATATTTACTGTTTGCGACCCTTGAAACTGTTGAGATGTCGAGACCTGTCATTTCAGCCACATCCTTCAGGATCATCGGCTTTAGTTTGGTTTCGTCACCATCGATGAAATACTCCTGCTGGTATTCAAGAATGGCGTTCATTGAAAGGAGAAGAGTGTTTTGTCTCTGCCTTATCGCATCTATGAACCATTTTGCAGAATCAATCTTCTGTTTTACGAACATGATGGCATCTTTCATATCACGTTTATTACCCTTATCACGGCTGTATGACTGGAGCATTTCAGTATAAGCTCCGCTGAGTCTCAGTTCCGGCAGGTTTCTCGAATTAAGATGAAGGTCAAAACCTTCCTCTGAATGCTCAAGGATGAAATCGGGGATTATCGGTTGTGCTATCTTTGTGAACGGATCGCTGAATTCTCCACCTGGTTTAGGATTCAATTTCAGCACTTCATCAATTGCAGATTTAAGTTCTTCTTCTGAAATATCAAACCGGGCAATTATCTTGTCATAATGCCTCTTGGAAAACTCTTCAAACTGAGTATCAACAATTAAAAAAGCAAGTTTAACCGCCGGTTGTGAATGGTCTCTTTTCGCCAGTTGAAGGAGAAGGCATTCCTTAAGTGTTCTGGCTCCGACGCCTGCCGGTTCAAGATCCTGTATAATTTTCAGGACCTCCTCAAGCTCTTCAACAGTGCAGGTTATATTCTGCGAGAATGCCAGGTCGTCAACAATATTGATCAGTTCCCGCCTGAGATAACCATCCTCATCAATGTTCCCGATAATAAACTCTCCGAGTATCTTCTGATGATCAGTCATTTCCCTTAATCCCAACTGAGATTCAAGGTGTTCATGAAATGAGGAACCGGCCGAAAAAGGAATTTCAGCTCTCTTGTCGTCATCCCTGCTGTAATTGTTTACCTGGAGGCGATAATCCGGAATTTCATCCTCTTCAATATAATCGTCAAGAGTGAATTCCTCCTGGTCCTTGTCAGTCTCCTCTTCCTGTTCTTCCTCAACATTTTCGCCGGGAATTTCTTCTTCTTCAGCGCCTTCTTCAAGTGCCGGATTTTCCTCGAGCTCTTTTTTTATCCTTTGCTCAATCTGTAAAGTAGGTACTTCCAGCAGCTTAATCATCTGTATCTGCTGGGGCGATAGCTTCTGAAGTAATTTTTGTTGTAACTTCTGCTTCAACATATTGTTCCCTTTGCAATCATACTGTGCTGAAACCGGACCTAGAATTCAGCGTTTTTGGGGGTCCTGGGGAAGGGGATTACATCGCGGATATTCGACATACCGGTAACGAACTGGACAAATCTCTCGAAACCAAGTCCAAAGCCGCTGTGAGGAGCAGTGCCGAATTTCCTTGTTTCAAGATACCACCAGAGATCTTTTTCAGGCAATTTCAGATCACGGATACGGTTCAGCAGCTTGTCATAATCTTCTTCCCTTTGTGAACCTCCGATGATCTCTCCGATACCGGGAAAGAGAACATCCATTGCCCTGACGGTTTTGCCATCTTCGTTCTGCTTCATATAAAAAGCCTTGATGGCTATCGGATAATCGGTGAGTATCACCGGTCGTTTGAAATGTTCTTCCACCAGATATCTTTCATGCTCAGCCTGGAGATCTCTACCCCATCCGACTTCATACTCCCATTTTTTCCCTGACTTCTCCAGGATCTTCACAGCATCGGTGTAAGTCATCCTTATAAAATCATTCCTTAAAACGAAATTGAGCCGTTCAAGAAGTTCCCTGTCAATCATGCTATTGAGAAATTCCAGGTCTTCCCCGCAATTATCAAGGGCATATCTGATAAGGTATTTTACGAAATCCTCAGCCAGGTCCATATTATCGGTAAGGTCATAGAATGCCATCTCAGGTTCAATCATCCAGAACTCAGCCAGATGGCGGGGAGTGTTTGAGTTTTCGGCCCTGAATGTCGGTCCGAAGGTATAAATGTCTCCGATGGCAAGTGCTCCCAGTTCGCCTTCAAGCTGACCTGATACCGTGAGGTTTGTCGGTTTTCCGAAGAAATCATCCGAATAGTCGACCGAACCGTCTTTATTTAGCGGTACTTTGGTAAGGTCAAGGGTTGTTACATGGAACATCTCGCCGGCTCCCTCAGCGTCACTGCCTG
>CAZKMH010000292.1:0-5112 GCA_964553395.1 uncultured Rikenellaceae bacterium
AAGATTGAAATTAATCACCCTGACTATTATTTCAGGGCTTATGGGGTGACGGAAAATTCCGGCTCATCATATGATATCGGAGGTGCAGCGTTACGTCTGAATGAACTGTGGAAGCCATCGGAAGACTGGTTTTCGGATTACCTTACAGCATATACGCAAACTGCACTTATAACCGATGATATGGAAAATGCTCATCAGTTTGCACGTCTGGTGGCCGACAACCGGGATCCGAAAACCGGAGTAATATTTGACAATTCCAAACCGGCTTTTCCGATGCGAGGTTCTGAAGAGTTTATTTCAATGATGAATGAAATTACTTCAAACTCCATAAATGACAATGGAGCCATGGTTTATGATAACAGTAAATTCTTTCAGGTAGAGGGGATGTATGACTTCAGAAACCTTATCCAATTTATGGAGATGCAGTTTGGCGTGTCGAACCGCTTTTATTTTGTAAACAGTAATGGAACCGTTTTTGCGGATGAACCCGGTAACCCGATTAAAATTAATCAGTTTGGGACATTTATCCAGATCAATAAAAATTTCATTAATAAACATCTCCGGCTGACAGGTGCTTTCAGGTATGATAAAAATCAAAATTTTAAAGCGCAGTACACACCCAGGTTTTCTTTGATCTGCTTTCTGGACAAAAAAATGGAACACAGCCTGAGGGGAACCGTTCAGACTGCTTATCGTTTTCCGTCCATCGCTGATCAGTGGGTGGATGTAAATGCAGGGATCTTCAGAACAATTGGCGGGATGGACAAGGTTAAGAATAAGTATAATTTTAATACGATACCGCTTTATCCGATGTCGGGCAGAAATCCTGTAAAAGACAAACCGGTTACAGAAAATGGACCAATTGTGTTGCCCGGTCTGAGTCCGGAGAAAGTTGCCTCTACAGAGATCGGGTATAAAGGATTATTCCTGGAGAAAAAACTGTTTCTGGATACGTATGCTTTTTATAACAAGTACAAGGGATTTGAAGCAGTTCAGCTGGTAGCACAACTGGCTGAAGATGCAGGGACCGAAAAAGATCTTTTATATCAGACTTTTTTTACAACCGATAAGCCTGTTTCATCATTTGGTTGGGCCGCCGGAGTCGATTATATGACTTCCCCGGGTATATTGATACGGAGCAATGTTGCCTGCAATAAATTGCTGGCCAGGCTTGATGCGCCAGGAGTGGAAGCCGGATTTAATTCCCCTGAATACCGTGCAAACTTATCCATAGGTCACCATGAAATCCTGCCAAACATAGGATTCAATCTGAATTTACACTGGCAGGAAGGCTTTATCTGGGAATCAGCATTTGGTGCCGGGAAAATTCCGGCATTTACAACGCTTGACTTTCATGTTTCTTACAAATTTTCAGCGATAAAGACACTATTTAAACTGGGTGGCTCCAACGTATTAAATAACTATTACACAACCAGTTTCGGCAGTGCACAGATTGGCGGTCTGTACTACGTCAGTCTTGTATATGAGGATATCCTCTCAGCTATTGATGGTAACAGGTAACAAACCTGTCCCGCACACCTGAAAAGTCCTATTTTTCCGTGAATTCGATTGAGAATGTTGCAATGTAAGCGTCAAGTGCTGAAGCATGCAGCTGTAAAGGAGCAATAATGTTAGCAATCATTGCTTTCGGCAATGGGACACTGGTTATCCCGGTCAACCCGGAGGCATCTTTAACTATGTCTGTAACAGTCAGGACAATTCCAGTCGGCGAGGATGGGATTGCTGTACTATTCATGTTCAGTTTTATTGATGTGGCTGACACTTCTTCCCAGGTACCGGCATTTAACTCATTTTGTCCTTCGCAGCTCATGTACATTGAAAAGTTCTCTCTTAGCTCAATATATGATTTCGTAACAGATGTGCATGATACAGCACTCAGTAATGCCTGTTGAATAATCTGGGTTATATTTGTACCACTCGGAAGGGTGAAATTTCCTGTCGATACAGGCACAACTAAAGATTGAGATAATTGAGCTTCAATGATGACATAATTTCCAACATACTGTGAAACTTCATCATCATCATCATTTTTACAGCTATGAACTGATGCAGCGAGGGCAAAAAATATTACTAACAGGGTTAGATTCAAGTTTTTCATGACCTTAAAATTTATTTGGTGAAAAAATTAATAGCTATAATACAACAAAGACTAAATACTTTAATTATAAACAATGAAAGAACCACTAAGTTAATACCTTTTTTCAATATACATTTAAAGCCTGACAAACTTTGACCGGGAATTGTTCCCGGAAGATAACCCTGGAAGTTAATTTAAAATAATAGAAACAGGCTGAATGTCTGGTGGCACTAAACCATTATTTGTGTGTAAATTTATAATATCTTTATCAATCTTAATAAGCATTTAATTTGTATAATTTCGGAAATATAGTTATAATGCCTGATCAATTCATGTTAAACTAGTTCGTTATTTACGGGGAAAAATATGAAACTTAAACCTGCCGGCCAAAACTGGATATCGATTATCGGTGCATTGATTGCAGCAACAAATCTGTTACTGATCATAGTGCTGTTTCTGATTTCACTCATAATAAAAAGTGAAGACACATATCTTGGATTATTCATTTACATTATTTTACCCGGATTTTTATTGTTCGGACTGCTGATGATCCCTGTTGGTATGGCAGTTTCGCGAAAAATAAATATCAGGCCGCCTCAGGATGGTAAAACGAGCCTGCCATTTGTCGATCTGAATATTCCCCGGCACAGGAAAGCTTTTATAATATTCACCTCTGTGATTGTTATTATTCTCTTTGTAGCAACATACGCAAGCTTCGAGGTGTATCATGTAACGGAATCCGTTGAATTCTGCGGAACGCTTTGCCATCAGGTCATGGAACCCGAACACACGGCGTATCAGACTTCGGCTCATGCAAATGTAGGTTGCGTTGAATGCCATGTCGGATCAGGAGCATCATGGTATGTAAAATCAAAGCTCTCCGGGCTGCACCAGGTCTATGCAGTACTCGCGAAAACATATAGTACACCTATTGAAACACCCCTTCACGACCTGCGTCCGGCCAGAGAAACATGTGAAAGATGCCACTGGCCTCAGAAGTTTTATTCCCGGACACTTCAGTCCAATAAATCTTTTCTGACAGATTCGCTTAATTCCGAGTGGGATGTCACCTTGCAGATGAAGATCGGACCTGAATTCAGTGATCTCGGCCTTATTGAGGGGATACACTGGCACATAAATCCGGACATTAGTATTGAATATATTTCTGAAAATGACAAAAGGGAGATAATCAATTATGTCAGGTATACAAATAAAATAACCGGAGAAGTAACAATCTATAAAAATCCGGATATAGAAATATCCGACAGTGCTGTGGCTGCAACAATCCCAAGAACAATGGATTGTATCGATTGTCATAACAGACCTTCACATAACTACAGCTCACCGCCGGTTTTTTTTGATAAAGTGATGCTTACCGGAGAGGTGCCAAAAGATATTCCCTTTATTAAAAAGGCCGCAATGGAGGTCCTGCGGAATAGTTTTACCGATAAGGATACCGCAAATATTCAGATCAGAGACGGGATCACGGCTTTTTATAAAACAGATTTCAGTGAATATTATGCAAAAAACAGCGCCGGCATTGAGAAATCAATAAATGCAATTCAAAAGGCCTTCAGCCGGAATACATTTCCTGAGATGAAAGTTTCTTATGATGCCTATCCCGATCATATCGGGCATATGGAATCAGAGGGCTGTTTCAGGTGCCACAATGATGCTTTTACATCCGACACCGGAAAGAAAATTACGAGGGATTGCAATCTTTGCCATACCATAATAAGCCAGGGTACCCCGGGGATGATGCAGTATACGACTATCAGGGATACCCTTGAATTCCGGCATCCTGTTGATATAGGAACAATCTGGAAAGAGGCCAATTGTTCAGAATGCCACAAGTACTTGTATTAAAAGGCATAACGCCTTAACCGGTTTGTCTGATCCTTATTAATTAACCGAACACACGAACACATCTTCCGGGGTATCATTCATTTGCAATGATGAAATGAATCCTGTATCAATAAATAATTCATGCATTAATCTTTTCCTGTTTTGCAGGCGGTTCTCTTTCGAGCAGAAAATGCATCTGCCCGGCACGGAAAAGTATTTTTTCCCTGCTTCAATTGCGTGGCGGGGGGACCGGAAATTTCCAAGACAGAACCGGTTCCCGGGCTCAGGCAGAAAGGGACATCCCTCTTTGTGGACAAAATGGATTCGATCCCTTCCGGCTCTCATACAAATGAAATACTTTGTCATCATCATCCTGATTTAGAATATAATAATTAATAAGTTTCAGTTTTTATTCCGGATCCTGTTTTAATATCAATCTGAAGGAATTATACGGTTATATAGGTTTTCTTATTGATTTGTTACCCGGCAATGGTCTTTCTCAGGTTTTCTTAATTTCATGAGGGTAACAATTTCGGGCCAATTCATATAAAACAACAAAGTTTAATTTAAAACCGTAAAATCATGAAGAAAGCAGACAATTCAGCAACCGTAAAAAGTAGTTTCTTTGAACTTGCATCCACATTATCAGGAGTGGAAATACTTACACTTAATGAGATGAGGTGTGTAAGAGGCGGAGTCGGGGAAGGTGGTGGTGATATAATTATCATACCTCCCAAGCCACCGGTAAATCCGTGAGTAACTAAAATAATTTCTTTTGAAAAGAGCATTCATATTTAATATGGGTGCTCTTTTTTTATTACCTTTTGTTTCTGGAACTGGCACTTTTCATTCCATCACTTTTTGATGAAGTTAAATAAATTCATACTGTTCATTACACTTTTAATCAATTGTTTTTCGGCAAGTGTTGTATATGCTCAAACGGATGATTTTTATAATTTGTTTATTGAGTTTACAAAGCGCTTCAACGCCGGTGACTTTATTGGTGCCGAAAAATGTATGTTATCAATTCTGAATTCCGAAAAAGAGTTGTCTCCGGATTATGCCATAGCTGCTTATAATAACCTTGGACTTATTAAAAAGAATTTTGGATTTTATACAGATGCATTGAATTTTTATGATAAGGCAGAGACCCTTATAATTAATGGGGA
>CAZKMH010000293.1:0-5111 GCA_964553395.1 uncultured Rikenellaceae bacterium
CTTTGGGTATTTCGGTGCAGTATTGCGCGCTGGCATCGACCTGCGGCTGGTAGGCGCTCAAGTGCACGAGGCTCTCGCCAATCCGGCGCGTGCAGCTGTCCTCTTCCATCGATTCCTTTCCATGCGCGCCCGCCGCCCCGGCATAAAGGGCCGCAGTCAGGATAAATAGCGCAGCGCCTGCCCGCACCATTGCCCGTATTGCTGCCTGGATCACTGTCCGTGTCATTGGCTTAACGAGCGGGTCCCCCCGCTCAATTGCGATGCTGTCAAGAGTCACTGTGCACAGGGCCGCTTAACAATGTTTCACTAATCAAGAGTCCAGCCAAGAGCCAGTCAGCCCCGTTATCGAGGTTGTTCGATGGTTGCCGAGAAAGGCTGTCACGTCTGTCACGTCTGTCACGTCTGTCACGTTTGTCACGTAGGACCGAAGATTGCTGCAAAGATCGCTATACCAGGGCTGCTTCAAAAGGCTGCTTGAATGGTTGCTTAAAAACGTGACTATTATACAAATACTGCGGTGATTTGGCTTTAGAGCCGGCCTTCATTTTATCCACATTAAAAAACACCGATCCACCTTCGTCTTGAGACGGCAGCGGATCGGTGTCCCGTGTTTCTTTGGGAACCCCGGATAAGGTTCCCCCGGTTCTTTAAAGCTTGGTAAATACCGGTATCACGGCCCCGGCAATACTGTTGATGTTGCGGTCGCCCGCATCGCTCCAGGTCATCAGCAATCCGCCAAAGCGGCTTTCCGGGTCACCCAAGAGCGCCATCAGACGTTGTACTTCCCAAAGCGCGTCCTTGGCTTCCATCTTGACATCGCGCGTCTCGCCAGGTTGGATCGGCGATTCGTTGTCAAATGACAGGCCGGTGGCCACGAGTTCCTTCGGATAGTTGCGGTCCAGGTGCTTCAGGCCCACCTTGTTGATAAAGCGCACACCGGCAGTGGTGAATTCGCCTATCCGGTAGGCAGTGTCGCCGCTGTTGGTGACACTCATGGTCACCCGCAGCGCGCGCCCCGGTACGTCATAGTTGGCGTGCGTTACCTTGATGGCGATGGGGTTGGGCTTCACCGGCATGGGTTGCACCTTGGATTCGCCCGCCTGAATCGGCACGGTGTAGGGGTGTTTGCTCTCGGTGTAGCGATAGCCTCCCCATACAATGCCAAAGGTGAGTATCAGCACTACCCAGGCCACTTTCGTGTCCATGGGATCGAGCAGCAGTTCATCTCCATAGGCCAGCAATACGCGGCTGCGCGGCAGGAACATGGGCCTCGCAACATAGTAGCCTATCCAGAAGATGCCCAGTCCCAGCCACAGGGCGTGCCAGAACAAGCCGTTGCTGAAGTTGAAGGTCTCGGTGTCGATGGTCTCACCCGTGAGCAGCTTCACCGGGTTGGTGAAGTCGTCCCAGCTGCCGGTGATGTTCATCCAGGCGGCAGGCCCGGCAATCGGGCCCGCATCCTTGATGTTGACCATGGCGTGCATGTGGTGACGTCCGGGTATGCGCGCCTTGAGCTTGGCTTCAAAGGCGTAGTCGCGGCCGATCTCGAGCGGTCCCGAGATGTAGGTCGGCTCGCCATTGAGCTTGGTGGTCAGGCGCACAAACACGGGGCTTGGGCTGCCCACGTTGAAGAAGGCGCGCCCAGGCTTGCCCACCGCCCGCGGCCAGTCTTCAGCCAAGTGAAACTTGCCGCTCATGGTGGCTATATCGTTGACTTTGGTGGTATCAGGCGCCCACTTCATGTCGTACCACTGGATGGTACGCATCCGCAGGAAGGGCTCCTGGGAGCGTTCGCCATGCGCTGCGGCCGGCTGTATGTCGAGCATCAAGCCCATGGTCAGGGCCGCTGCTGCGCACAGGCCGGTTACGCTTCTTTTCATCAGGTTCTTCGCATTCATTATTTGATCCCCTCCGGAAACCCTTCTTCGCCGTACGCGGTCACGTCGTTCTTCATGGATATGCGTCCACGCGGACCCTTCACATAGAAGAAGGCGGTGCAGTAGATCTTCCCAAAGTACCACCATACGCAGAACATGAGCATGGAGACAAACGCGGAGAAGAACGCGGCAATCACGGTGGTGTGGCCACCAAAGGTGCGCAGTGAGCCTTGTTCGATCAGGCGTACGTACTCAGGCGTGCCGGTGCGTACATACAGAAAGCCGGTGTAGTCAGCAACCGACAGCAATACGCCTTCGGCTACCAGCGGCAGGTGGGTCGGCCCAAAGATCGGCCAGTTGCCCGGGTAGAACAGAAGACCAAACGCTCCGCCTCCAACCAGCGCGGTGATCATCCAGTTGCGCGTGAGCAAGAGGACGGTGTCCATGATCAGTGCGCCAGGTATCATCGTGGAGGGAAGTACGAAGTTGATGGGGTAGTGCGACCACCAGTAAAATCCCCAGTAACGCGTAAGCCACTCGCCCGTCAGCAGGCAGACAATGCACAAGGTCGCGCCATAGGGCAGTCGGTAGTTCACCCATAGGTAGTACATGATGGCTGCACAGTAGGTGATCCCTACTATGGGGGTTACCACCGGCCACCATTGGCGGTCTTTCCAGTCAAGCCAGAAGTCCCAGTCGCCCGCCAGCAGCATGAAGTGCATGTGGTAGGTCCCCACCAGCAGGATGCATAGAATCGGGAAATAAACCGCGTCTATCATCCTGGACATCTTTACCGCTTCAGGCGGCATTTTCGCCGCCTTTATAATCTCATCTGTTCTGCTCATCGCACCCTCCCCTCAAATGTCTAGGTTCCAATTCAATCTGTGTTGCGTCTGTTTCTGCCCTTCTTGCCGCACCCGGCTCTCTCCCCGCCGCCCTGTCGCATCCCTGCTTGCTTGATGCTTCTTGCGTACGGTGCTCCTGCGTACGGTGCTTCTTTGGAGGCGGCTTGGCTTCGCTTCCCGGCTGCCGGGAAGCGAAGCCTGCATAGCCTGAGTACAGCCTAAGTTACAACCTGAGCTACAACCTTACACGGCCTGAACCTGCCCGGCCGTTATTCCGCCAATCAGGGTACGACGCGGTTGTTGAGGATGACTTTGCTCTGGTTGTTCCAGGTTACGTCCGTGAGGTTGGAGTAGCGGGTGATGATCTGGGCAGCAATGCCGCCTGAGAACAGGCCAGACCAGCCCAGTATCACAAAGCCCCAGTGCAGCGGTGCGCTAAAGAGCTCTTCCATGAACCAGAACGCGTGTCCCCATTCGTTCAAGCCCACATTCGGCAGAATCATCAGCGGGCCGGCAATGGCCATCACGAGCGGGAAGGACGTGCCACGCGAGTACAGCGGCAGACGGGTCATGGCGTACAGGTAGGCCGCCACGCCGCAGACGATGTACATCGGGAACGATCCATAGAATACGACCACGTGACTTGGGGTGAAGCTCGTGTCACGAATGATCACCTGGTGCCATGAGGCGTCTTGTTCGGTAAAGAAGCTGCCGCCCCAGTACACGCCAAACAGATATACGCCCAGCCACATCATCCAGTAGAAGTAACGCTTGATTTCCAGCTTGGTATCCAGATTGTCCAGCTGCTCCTTGGTGTCGCGTGTCTTCCACAGCCAGCCCCAGGTCACCAGAGCAAAGATCGGCATGACGATCATGTGTACACGCCACAATCCCATCCATACCTTCTCAAACTCGGGCTCCATCGAGTCCATCCCGTGCGAGTAGGCAAACGTGCGCTGATACCACACCCAGAAGATCGCTACCGCAAGCATCGTGATCAGTCCAAATTTGTACCACTTCGAGTCGTACCACAGCGACATGTCATAGTCGCGGCCACCAGACTTCGCCTGGCTTGACGTTCCTAGTGTTGTTGCCATTTTACTTTTCTCCTATTGCGTTAATCGGGTATTGCAAACTTCACAGACAGGTCTCTGACCCAAAACCTCCCCGGCCACAAGCCCCGGAACCTGCCTTCTACCTCTAATACTTCCATACTCCAATACTGCTAGTTGCTTCAATAAAACAGTGCTGCCAATCGGGTACTGCAATCTGTTGGTACTGCATCTTTTACTGCATTTTTTTACTGCAACCGGCCAGGGGTTGGAACTTCCGCCGCCAGCCGCTATCTTATCTACCTCATCTGCCGAGATCTATTACAGATAGATCCGCACAAACCTGTACAAATACCGTAATTACGGACATGAACCGTATCCGGCACGCGTACGGGTGCGCATTACGGCTACGTTACATACCCACAACCCCGTAAAGACTATCCGCGAAGATGCCCCAAGTCAAGCGGTTTGTCATCAATACCCAGGCTCACGAATAGAGCAACTTTCGTGCCAATTTTACGCCACCTTGACTGTGTTCAAACCGCCTCCTTATGTCAGAGGTAGAGGCGTCCCACTAGAGGAGCTTCGATGGCTGTTTTGCCCACAAACTCGCCATCTACCAGCGGGAAAGTGTCGGATCGTGATGCTATCCCCTAATGCTCCCCATATCTTTAAGGCAGGAAGGGAATCCAGCTCCGCGGGGCATTCGGCACTGTGCCGTTGCTATCGACCGTACTTAAATGACGAGGCAACGGAGTTGCCGATGCAGAGCTGGTAAAATCGAGCAAACCACCAATTGGTCTGTAATTACATTGTCCAATAGTCCACCCACACATTCGCTTTATCGAGGCCGTTTCGCCCCATCTCCCACGGGACCACTACATTTTGGCTCTATCGTCGCTGCCGTGGGCAGCTATCTTGAAGCCAGAACTCGCCATGGCGAATGGCTAGTTCGAATGGAAAACCTGGATGCGGCGCGCGAAGTTCGCGGCGCGTCAAAAAGCATTTTGAATACCCTTACGGCATTAGGAATGGAATGGGATGGAGAGGTTCTTTATCAAAGTCAGCGACATAATTCATACAGAGCAGCAGTGGAAGTTCTTGAAAAACAGAAATTGCTTTATCCCTGCATCTGCAGCCGAAAGGAAATTTCCGACTCAGGCATCATCGGGATGGACGGACCCACCTATCCTGGAACTTGCCGTACCCGTTCCGTTACCGGCGATCGCTTTTGTGCATGGCGAGTGAAAACGGATAATCGCCTTATCGACTTCCGGGATGCGCTCCAAGGCCCAATTCAGCAGCGTCTCCAGTCGAGTATTGGGGATTTTGTACTA
>CAZKMH010000294.1:0-5106 GCA_964553395.1 uncultured Rikenellaceae bacterium
TAATTCTTTCTTAACCACGGAGTTACACGAAGTTACACGGAGTTTTCACGGAGTTTTTATTTCCTGCAGATCACACAGATTTTTGCAGATTTCTTCTCCCCTTCTCCCACTCTCCCACTCTCCCACTCTCCCTCTCTCCCTCTCTCCCCCTCCCCTTTTCGATATACAGCTATCGCCGGATCTTGTCAGGTGCTTCATCAGTTAAACTATTCATGCCTTATCGATTCTATCGGCTTAAGATCAGCTGCTCTTTTTGCAGGAAGGTAGCCAAATGTGATTCCGACAATTACTGAAAAACCGAAAGCAATGAAAATTGAGTAAAGGGTAAGATTGGTTTTAACCTCGGTCAGAATACCAATTCCCAGAGAAAGTACAATTCCCAGAAAAACCCCTATCAAGCCTCCTGTAATACTCATGGCCATTGCTTCTGTTACAAACTGACCAAGGATGTCAGATCTTTTTCCTCCTACAGCTCGCCTGATACCAATTTCCTGCGTTCGTTCCAAAACAGAAGCAAGCATTATATTCATTATACCTATGCCTCCAACTATAAGAGAAATTGCTGCAATTGATGCAAGCAGAAGGTTATAAATGCGGCTTTCGCGTTTCTCCTGCTCCATAAGTTCATAAGGAATTACAATGCTGAAATCATCATTGTTAAAATGGCGTCGTGTGAGAATACTCCTTATAATATCGGCGGACTCAATTAACATTTCGGAGCTTTCGAGTTTGACGGTTACCTGCTTCAGCTCGCTTAAAAGTATGTTTGACTTGGGAATCCTTTTTCCGAATGTTGAAAGGGGAATGTATACATCATTATTCAGGTCGCGGGCGGCCAGCTCCCCGACAGTTTCGGTGAAGAGAGCCTTTGTCCTGAGGACTCCGGCAACTTCGAACCACTGGTCACCAAGTTTAATATTCCTGCCCAGCGGGTCCTCGTAACTGAACAGCTCACGGGCAATATTTGCACCCAGCACACAAACTTTCAGCTGCCTGTCGTAATGATCCCTGTCTATAAAAGTCCCCTTATCCACCCTGTAATTCAGGATACCTGTCACTTCAGGAGTTACCCCGATTACGGTGGCTTTTGCAGATTTATCCTCATACATTGCATCGAGCTTAGCCTCTGATTGGGGCGCGACTCCTTTTACTCCGGGAACAATTTCACCTATTGCCTTTATATCGTCAAGTGATAATCCCTGGGAGAATTTTGTCCGGACTATTTCAAGATCGGCATCTGTAAGGTCTTTGTCGCGAATAATAATATTGCTGACCCCAAGATCCTGATATTTTGTCATGGCCTGCTTTTTTGCCCCTTCACCTATCGCTATCATGGCAATGACAGAGGCTGTTCCGAAAATAATCCCAAGCATTGTCAGGAACGACCTGAATTTATGGTCGCGCAGTCCATAGATGGCAACCCTTAAGCTTTCTTCAATCTGCATATTCAGATTTTTTATCTGTTAAAATATTTTCCGGAAGTTCAAGAGCCTGTCCTGATCTCAGATCGCCCGAAACAATTGTGTACATGTTGTTTGAGGGTCCAGTCTTTACTTCTGTCTTTCTTATTTTTCCTCTTCGTCTTGTAAAAAGATAAAAGTGTTTATTTTCCTCGAGGATACAGTTGTTGGGAACATAAATTTCATCCTCACCTTCATAGGTTATATATTCGCAACTGACTGTCATTCCGGGTTTAAGTCTCGGATCGGATTCTGATATCAGTACACTTGTCAGAAATACTTTTTTACTTTCCTGTTCTATGCACACCTTGCTGATAAAATCTATCTTACCATGAAAAGGAACAGAGGGCAGAGCGTCAAGTCTGACTACAACATTCAGGCCCGGTTTTATCTTACTTATGTCATTTTCGAGTACAATTCCATTTACCTTCATGGTCCTGATATCCGGGATCTTTGCAACCGGATTGCCCAGATATACTTCATCGCCAACTTTAATTGTCTGGCCTGTCCTGTAGTTTTTTTCAATTACGAAGATTCCGTCAAGAGGACTGTAAACAGTCATCTGATTCAGGGTCTCCTGAGCAGCTTTAAGCTCGTTCTCTTTCTGTTTTACTTTTATCTGCTGGATGCGGTAATCGAGGCTGTCGAGCTTCGGTCTCAGTTCAAGATTTCTCTTTAGTTTGTTAAGTTTTATTTCAGACTGGCGGAATTCAAGTTCAATCACTTTTCTTTTGCCTGTGGTTTCAAAAGCTGAACTTTGCATTTCGAGCTTTTTTATTTCCCAGGAGGCCTGTTCATTCCGGATCTGTGCTTTAAGATCCTGCAGGTTGTTGGTGATCTGGGCTTTCAGCTTGTTTGCTGACGCTATTTCATTTTCAAGGGATTCTCCCTTTTCGATAATATATTTTTGAACAGATGAGGGATCAACTTCTATCACGGGATCGCCTTTTTGAACATTTTTGCCATGTTCAGCAAGACCGACGATCTTAAAGTTGTAGCCATATATATAGTTTATCCTTGGCATGCTCAGGGTGGAAGAATTTACTGCCTGCAGTTCTCCTGTCTCAATAACCGATTGTCTGAAGGGCCCTTTTAATACTGTATATCCGGTGCCCTGTTTTTTGTTACATGAAACCGTCAACAGGAACAGAATCATAATTAAAAGATCTGGCATAAATCTTTTCCGCAGAATTTTAATATATAAGGAGATTATTTTCATGTCAGGAATTCCTTATGGTTTGACTTTATCTGGGTATTTTTGTCTCATTGTCCCCATTCGGTTGCTTTTCCAACAACTCTTCTTTTTTCAGGAACGGATCGGAAAGTGCAATTAAATCATTCTCATTAAGGCCTTCGGCCACAATTGCATAATCGGTATTAATGGCTCCGGTTTTGATATCGCGCCGTTTAAATCCTGACCCTGATTTTATATAAACATAATCCATCCCCTGTTCATTGAAAAGTGATTCAAGAGGAATGTACAGGACATCAGGAACCTCGCTGACAATTATCTTGCAGCTGACTGTTAGTCCGGGAAGAAGTGTTTTACTCTGACCCTCTATTCTGATCAGGACCGGGAAGATCTTTATTTTTGATTTGTAATCCTTATTCTGAGCGAGGTTTGCTACCAATTCAATTTTTCCGGTAAATGCGGAATCCGAGTAAGCATCGGGACGTATCTCCACTTTCTGATCGGTCTGGACTTTTGACACATCAACTTCATTTATCTTGACTTCAGCCCTCATTTCCGAAAGATCAGGAAGCTCAATAATCCTTGAACCGAAATATGGCTGGTCGCCTGCTGCCCATTTCAGGCCGGTTGTCCAGTTCACTTCCTTTATTGCAATTCCGTTGGCAGGACTTACAACAAAAAGGTTATGCATTGAGCTGTTAGCATCCGCCAGTGTAGATGTGAGTTGTCTGATAGTCAGCGATTTCTGTAGCAGATCCTCCCTGTGTATCACTT
Organism: uncultured Rikenellaceae bacterium; assembly: GCA_964553395.1. Lineage (GTDB taxonomy): Bacteria > Bacteroidota > Bacteroidia > Bacteroidales > VadinHA17 > LD21. The sequence goes on from CAZKMH010000294.1 coordinate 3,427, forward strand.
TTTTGTTTTCGATCTGTTCCTGTGTCCTGTTAAGTGCAATTGTGGCAGATTCCATCATCAGCTTTATCTCTTTCTTCGTTGCCTCAGGTTCATACCCGGATGTTTCGAAATTTATTTTTGAGATCTCCTGTGAAATACGGGCCAGTTCAAGGTCGGCTTCAAGGTCCTCTATCTCTGATTGTTGTGTTGATTTCAGCTTCGCATATTCTGCTTTTGCAATTTCAAGTTGCTGTTCAGCCTGAATAATAGCTCTTTTAATCTCCGAAGGATCAAATATCATTATTGTATCCCCTTTTTCAACCTCCTCTCCGTCTTCAACGATCCTTGCCAGTTTCAGTGCACCATACCGGGATGATATTGCAGGGGCTGAAATAGAAATTGAATTAACAGCCTCGACAGTACCCTGTTCTGTCAGCTCCTCCATGAATACTCCTCTTTTAACTTCGGTCACCTGGACATCTGAAACCTCTTTCCCTCTGCAGGATGCCAGGATGATTAATACAGGGAGTATAATTTTTTTTATCATTTATTTAAGATTACTGTTTTGATTGTATCTGTGTTCTCCTTTTGAGGAATAATCAGGCTGTTTGGTGGTTCTGACAATGCAATTGTTTCATCACCTTTAAGGCCGCCTGTTATTATTGTATAAGAACTACCTGATAATCCGGTCTCTACTTTTATGGGTATGAAGTCTTTTTTCCCTGCTACATAGACCACTTTGGCGCTATCCCTCTCAAAAATTGCAAGTGTCGGAACAAAAAGAGTATCCCTTGCTTCTTTCAGAATGATCTCACAATCCGCGCTGAGGCCTGGTTTCATCTTTGAATGACAGCTGTCGACATCAATTATAACCTCATAGGACTTTACTTTTGAGCGGGAATATCTCTGGGCGGCGCTGCTTGCAAGACTTTTCCTGTTTACCTTACCGGTTGTTACCAGTTTTCTTGCTGCATCGACTGCTATGATTACTTTCTGCCCTTTTTCAATTTTTCTGAAGTCTGCTTCAGCCACATCAACCGATACTTCCATTTTACTTAGATCAGGAAACTGCAATACCGCAGAATTAAATAACAGAACACTTCCTTCCTTCATTGGTCCGCCAAATGTTCCGGTCCCCTGGGTACTCATTATGCTGATTGCCGGGGATTCGGTTCGCATGACTACTCCATCCCTTTGTGCTGTTATGGTCATTTCATTGATCTGGTCAGCATAGGTCCCGGCCTTTGTTTTCTCCTGGATAATCCTTGCTCTCTTCTGTCTTATCTCCGTCTCACCGATCATTTTAGTGGCAGCCAGTTTTCTCTCTGTCTTCTGTTTTTCAATCATCACCTTCCTCATTTCAAGCTCAAGCAGTTTCCGTTTCACTTCTGTTGCAAACTTCATCTGCAGTGAATCAAGTGAAGATATTTTCAACCGGGCTTCGCTTGTTGCAAGATTGGCCTCAAGAAGTGCAATATTGAGTTTGTTATCGGCCACCGTTTTTTTCAATTCTGCTTCCAGGGTTTCAATGGTGGTCAGTATTTCCCGGTACATGGACTCCAGGGCAGGTTCAGAGAGGACACAGATCGTATCTCCCTTTCTTACAAATGCCCCGTCGGCTGCAAGCCGTATAATTGTCATCTGACCGTATGTTCTTCTGGGTGGCATAACAGGGACGTTGACAACTGCCTTAACTGTCCC
>CAZKMH010000295.1:0-5104 GCA_964553395.1 uncultured Rikenellaceae bacterium
ATCTTATTGATCTTAAGAGATTAAATTGTTTAATATGTAAGGACGCCCGGAAGGCGTCCTTACTTTTTTTCTCCACTTTCCAATCTTCCCGCCTCCCTGACTCACGATCTCACCCCTCTTAATCCCTACACGAACCCGTTATTGAATCTTAAAATAAGTTAAATAAATTTAACGGGGAATAATCGGAAGTAATTAATGGTCTAACTTGCGGATCAATTTTTTAACCGGAGATGGCATTACCCTGTCGAATTAAACATTTAGTAATCTTGCTGCTTGCAGTTGCTTTCTCCGGAAGAACTAACGGGCAGATATTTTCTTCACCGGTTCCCGGATACGAGGTACGGATCAGGAATTATGTGGATTCACTGAGGGTGATCGATACCCACGAACATCTTTTTACTCCTGAAATCCTGAAAGGAAGCTTCTTCCTCGATTTTTCGCTGCTTTTTCAGACTAATGCGTATGAGGACCTCCTGTCGGCCGGAATGCCTGAAACAAATTTCGAATCACTGTTCAATGAACAAGTGAGTCCGGTTCAAAAGTGGAAAATAATTGAGCCCTACTGGAGTAATTCATTCAACACAACATTCAACAGGATTATTCTGCTCGGAATTAAAAACCTTTATGGCATAAATGATTTGAATGAATCGACAGTAACACCACTTTCCAATAAAATTAAAAGAGCTTATGAAACCGATTGGTTCGACCGTATACTAAGGGATTCGTGCCGGATTGATTATGTTATCCAGGATGGTTATTATATGCCGGGGAAGGATAATTATTTCATGTATGCAAAAAGATTTGATGACTGGATCACTGTAAAATCAAAGTACAGGATCGACTCGCTTGCAATAAAACAGCTTGATCCGATCTTTACCCTTGAAGATTATGTCAGATCACTGACGACAGCCTTTGAAAAGGAAGTTAAGAACGGCATGACGGCCGTAAAGATTTTTACAGCATATTCCCGGACACTCCTTTATCAAAAGGTGGAAACCGACGCAGCCAGGAAGGTATTCCGTACCCTGGTGAACGGCGATGAAGATCATGTGATCCCTTTCAGGGATGCCAAATCCCTGCAGGATTATATGATGTACCAGCTGCTCGGCCTCGCGGAAAAACACAAGATACCGGTAGCAATCCATACCGGGCTTCAGGCTGGTCAGGGTAACACTATAGGCAATTCAAATCCAACTCTTCTGACAACTGTCTTCAATGATTTTCCCGATGTGAAATTTGTACTGTACCATGGGAGTTACCCTTTTGGCGGAGAACTTTCAGCGCTGGCCAAGAGTTACAAAAATGTTTATATCGATATGAACTGGGTTTATGCAATATCACCGGCATATGCTGAACGGTTCCTGGATGAATGGCTGGAAACAGTACCGGTAAGCCGGTTAATAGCCTTCGGGGGTGATTGCATGGTAGTTGAAAATGTTTACAGTGAATTGACGCTCGCCAGACGGATCATCACAAATGTTCTCTGCAAAAAGGTCAGGGAAGGTTACTTTTCAGAGTCAGAGGCAAAGGTCATTGCCGGAATGATACTTCGCGGCAATGCAGCAAAATTGTACAATCTGCAATAATACTATCTTACTCTGACCGGTTTTTCAAGGTCCTTTTTCATCTCATATGGCAGTACCCATACCCTTTTGCATTTTTCATTTGTAAAATACAAATGGGAAATTGAGAATTTATCTGCATCTCCGTCAGCCCAGACAGCATAAAAATCCTTCGATGGATTCATGATACCCCGTACAAAGGCATTATTATACCGGCTATTTGTTGTCACATCCCTGATCTTCTCCCAATCTCTTCCTTCATTCCTGCTGACCCATAAGGCTATCTCCCCTCCCATCCCGTTTTTCCGGGGACCGGGTTCGGTAGTTCCAACTATCCGCCATTCATCCTCTTCAATGTCAAGGAATCCCTTGTCATAGAAATGGTCCGAAGTACAGACCCTGTTGAAATCCCATTTCTGATCCTTCCAGTGGACCACTACCCATTCCTTAACACCGCTTCCAGGTCCGGAACCTGATTCACTGCCCAGGACAACCAGTATTACCGGATTTCCCCTGGTGTCAAAATTCAGATCGCTTATATAGACAAGTTTCCCTTCAGCTTTAAAATCCCTGATCAATGCTGCACTTCCAATATCGGTAACCGGAGTTTCAACAATTTTGTTATCAATTGTCTTCCAGGTCCTTCCCAGATCATCTGTCTGCAAAAGGTAAAGGTTTGTCCGCCTGTCAACGTCTCCTCCTGGGTGGTAGTCAAATACGGTCACCAGTTTCTTCCCATATAGCCCTGACACCTGAAAATGTCCTCCCATTCCTGCAAGCTTACTGCCTTCCGGCCATGATTTACCGTCGGCGCTAAAGGACCAGTAAAGTTCCCTTCCTCCGGTAGTCCTTGAAAACAAAAGCAAAAAACCACTATCCTGCATCGACCAGGGTTGCGGTGAAGTCATTTCCCATTCCATAACCTTTTCAAAGCTATCTATCGAATAAGGCATTGTACTTTTAAAGATCAACCCCGGACGCGTACGGCCACGACCGCTCACAAAAACCCATAAGTAACCGCCGGCATCGATTGAAAGTGAAGCATTGTCATGAGGTTCCCTTACTCCCATTTTGTCATATACAATAACTGGTTTGGGGACCCTGTGGAGCTTGTGGTCGAAATAGGAAACCATGATCAGCAGATGCCTTTCTTCAGCTGTTGTGGTACCGCCGTAAACAAAGAATGTCTTTCCGGCCTCCGGTGAGTAAATTGAAACCGGCCTGTGTCTGGTCGCGAAGGTGGCTACACCACCCGAGAATTTATAACCTGACCCCTGGGCCGAATCTTCATTGAACCAGATCCCCCGGTAGCCGTCGACCCTTCTGTTCTGGGAGAAAAGGTGAACAGGATAAGTGAGTAAAATTAAAAAGAGAGCCGGAACCAGGATCTTTTTATACATAATTTCATGTCAGGGTGGTCATGTAAATATAATTACTTTTATAAAACAAGACATGATCCTTGAAAGGAAAAAAGGGGATTCGGGGCTGGTCATTTGAAATGAAAGTAGTACCAGAAAGTGTTGCCGAAATTTTGCTCCATGGTTTGCTTAAGCCTGGAAGGATTTTGCCTGGCCGATGTGAAGGTTGAAAAATACTGGCCGAAACGCTCCATGGTTTCACTGCTTATCGTCAGTCCGCCCAGATCAGGAAAAGCTCCCTGAGTGTTATAATAGATCATGACGGCTTCCTCAATATGCCTTGGTATCCGCGTGTAACCCATTTCCTTCATCAACCGGATATTGCTTACGGCAATATCAACGTTCTTTTCGAGCAGCAGCCATGCCGTTAAATATTCAAAAGCTTGTTTATTACGCGGATTCCCATCGACCAGCAGGGGCAGGTTGCTTTCAGGCGATTCCAGAAAAACAAAGAAACTGTTTAGCGGCTGAATGGCTGCTTTCATGCCTAATTCGGGATGAGACAGGATCTTTAATGAATCACCATTAATTTTTTCATATTCCGATGCAATGTCCCTGTAAAAAATAGTATTCTTCAGGATACCGATATATTTCGCGGCCATGTTGTAATTTCCATTAATAAGGTTGGTCTTCATCAGCAACATTATATTCTGCGGACGGCAACCGTATACAACCATTTCCTCGTAAGCCCACCTGTGGGCCTCGTTGGCAAGCCCTATTGAATAAAATGAATAAGCTCCCCAGTTAAGCAGTTCATTGCTCCAGGGCAGGAACAGTGAACCTGTCCCGAAATCCTGTCTGCCTGAAAAAAGCCTGTCGCATAACTGGCCAGTCTCATTGAGTGCTATATTGTAAAAGTATTGTCCTATCTGATTTTCGGAGGGATAATTTTCCTGGTACTCAGCGGCTTCCTCCCATTTACCCTGAAATGCGAGTCTTTCAAGATTGATTACCCTTGCAGTCTGTGTGTTATACCCCCTGATCAGGAGGATAACGGCTAATGAGAACACAATCGCCGCAGCACCGATTTTAAAAGGTCTTCCTATATATCTGCCTGGTTTTATAAGGCTGGTAAATCTGCACAGCAAAGGATAAACTATTATAAAACCTGCAACTAAAAGAAAGACGGTCCGGTGTCCCTGATTACTTATGAAAGGTAACGGAAACCTTAAAAGTTTGTCCGGAGGCTGAAGAAAGAGGACCCCCTTAAACAAAATAAATGAGATGAAAGCAAGGGTTACCAGGAACAGGGAATTGAGGAACCTGTCAGTACCTTTATCATACGACAAACTGTAAATTATATATAAACCTAAGAAGATCAGGGCATAAGCTCCCGCCAGGTACCAGAATAAGGGAAAAAGGGCCAGAACAAGGTATCGGAACAATTTTTTTGCGGGAAGGATTGAAATAAGGAAGTAAAGCAGAACCATCAGGAATCCAAGGTTATAAACCATCAGGTGAAAGTAATGGGTCTGCATAAGCAGGAGAAGTACGGGGGGGATAAGCAGGAAAACGGGCGAAAACCAGGGACCGGGTTTAAGTTTATGGTTTATATGAAGTAGAATAATGCCGGGAAGAGTGAGGATAACAGCCAGGATAAGCGAACCGGGGAACTTACTTATGTAAAACTGGGTTAAAAACTTACCTGACAGGTCCAGTAATCCCCCGGGCTTTGCAAGAAAATCATGAATAAACTGACCGGAAAACATAAACAGTGATTGCTGCTCCTGGAAAAAGAGCAGGTAGCCGGCAAACCAGTTGAAATAGCTGAATGTAAGAACAAAAAAGAATGCCAGGAAGTAGTAAGCATCGGGTTCCCTGCTTATACTTTTTAAACCCTGATCAACCGTTTTTTTTACGGGCATTTTTTTCAGGTCCTTGCTTTTATTCATGGATCGATGTTTCACCCGGGTTCCTCCCTGCATTTATTTTTAACTTATCCCATCGTGGTATAGAATCATCCGGTTCCCCCGGAATTGCCTTAATCGTTTCATTTTTTGCAGCCCTGACAAAATCACGCGGTGAGACCACTATTCTGCCTGCCACAAATTCCGGCAAACTCAGCGATTCCAGCATTTTATCATAGCGTGAGGGATCTCTCTGGGGTAAAATGAACGGCTTTCC